>JAAESG010000233.1 GCA_024229615.1 Gammaproteobacteria bacterium
ATGAAATGTCCTTACCTTGCAGGTTCATACGGGGATCCAGCTTGCCGCCGGCCAAGCTGATCAATGTTGTCGCGAGATCTAAATGTGATGTGACGGCTTTGCACCGTTTGTTACTCGGCAAGTCCGGGTGCGCGATGATAAGTGGCACATGATTCTGTTCACGGTAGGCTGTTGCACCCTTGCCGTTGATGCCATGCGCTCCTCCAAGTTCACCGTGGTCTGAAGTGTAGATGACGATCGTATTGTCCGTTAGGCCCTGATCATCGAGTTCGTCGAGAATGCTCGATACATGTCCATCGACGCTTTGAATGCAGTTAAGGTAGTAATTGTTTAGGCGTCTCCAACGGTCGTCTTCGTTCGGAACTCGGCCAACCAGAGCGCCGCGGGCATCAGCAAAGTCCAGGTGGGCTGCCGGTCGATCCGGCCCGACAACAGACTGGTTTCGCGATGCCGGCAGCTTAGGATCCCACTGCTTTTTGAACTGTGCGATACCCGGGTCACGATTCAGTTGCATC
>JAAESG010000234.1 GCA_024229615.1 Gammaproteobacteria bacterium
AAAAATGTGATTTTTGTTTCTCCTTCATTTTCAACGACTTAGCAGTCATTGAAAATGGCGGTGCGTCCCTGCACCGCGGAAACTCTAATAAATCAGAGTTTCTTTAAGCTTTTTGCGCGACCACGCGCGCACTCGCGACCTGCCCGCCTTCGGGTATGAGTTTGATGCCTTCCTCATAGAATACAATATCGAGCCCCGCTAGCGCTTCGCGCAAAGCCCCGGGTGCCACGCGGAAGTTCGTGCTGGTGGGTCCGATGACTTCTTCTGCCGTGATCAGGTGTTCCTCGCAAATCAGGTACCCACCCGAAGTCAGGCAGTCACACAGACGTTTGATCAGCGCGAGATCGACGTACCACATGATGATGATCAAATCATAGTCAAGGTCGAATTTGAAGGACTCGTCCAGATCTTTTTCGATCCAGTTAATATTCAATCCCTGGCTTTCAGCTTTTTGCCGGGCCTGTTTCAAACCCTCGCCGGAAATATCGATCGCGTCGACCTGAAACCCTGACTGCGCCAGTAGTATTGCGTTGCGTCCGGCGCCACAGGCAACGTCCAGTGCGCGACCCGGAGGAATTTTTTCTAGCCAGTCGGCAACCAGGACGACCGGGTTATTTTTGTGATAGCTGTCCTCGACATAGCGTTGATTCCACTTGTCGCGATCGAGTCTACTCATGGCTGGTATAAAAAGGTCATGGAATCAGTTTTGGTCGGGCACAAGTCGAGTCTACTTGAGATTGATGTTGCCTGTCATCCCGATACCTCGGTCCACGATGAAAACGAGGTTCCTGGAGTGATCGATAGCCGTGTTCGTGCTAGCCCGCATGACCTCAGACCCAACGATTTGCCGCGCTGATAGAAAAACCAGTCAGTGTTCAGTAGTTACCAAGTGCTGTTTTGACCGCTTTAAGCGTGGTTCCGTTTACCCGGGTGTAGCCGACCCAGGTCGCCGGGTAGCCGTAGATTTCCATGGTCTTCGACATCCTTTCCTTTTCACCACTTTTTTCCACGTCGATCTCGACGTAGTCGACTTTGTCGGCTTCGAATTCCGTGCGTAATTTCTTGCAGTATTGGCACCAGTCAGCGCCATACATGACAATTTTCGGCGAGCCATCCGCGTAGAAATGCTGTTCAAAATAACGCTTCTCGGTGCGGGTCAGATATTTGTCGCCAAAGCTCAATGCCAGCAGAGTCGCCATTTTCGGCCTGGAGCCGGCACCGATGAGTCTTTCTTTGCCCGCGACGATTAATGGGAACCCGTTACGACCGACTTTCTTCCATAGCTTTACGTTTTCATCATTGTCATTATTTGGGTCGATCAATTTTTCTTCGAAGGATACTCTCCTGCCCTTTAATTGACTGCGAGCCTGCTGGCAGGGTTTGCCGCAACCCGCGATCGTGAAGACCCAAACCTCTGGATTACCAGCTTCATCGAAAGCACCTGCCGGAGATAAAAATGGTAACTCGCCGTGATGCCAGTACCAGGCTCCGACACCTATCGCGAGGACAAAAACCAACTTGCGCATAACTACCCCTGAAGGCGATGATCATTGAGGATTAATGATATGAATCGAGTATAGTTCAGATCACCGACTATCGCGTTTCAGACAGGTTTTGCCTGGCGGCTCAGGTGAGTCGATTTTTCCATCCTGGGGAGAATGGCCACTGTTTATTCCATATTTTGGTCAACGACGAAAACTGCATAACCAACAGTCTGTGTCAGCTTTTCCTGGACCAGAGCAATTGAGCGGCCCGATCGACCTTGCGACCGAACTTCAGTCGGCGCAGGCCTTCGGGTATGTGAATGAACACCGGAAAGATGGCCCATGAGAAAAACAGGCCCATCAGAATGTAGCGATAACCATCCAGCAAGCCTGGATTGCTTTTGCCGAAGACTTGCTTGGTGTCGTTGAGGTAGGCGTAGCCGTTGAATTTACCGGAGCGACCATCGTCTTCGCCGGCGACAACGACATAATCGCCACTCTTCAGCACCCAGGGCTGTCCGAGTTCAAGAAAAATAAGGTTGTTGACACCCTGAATTTCAAATTGAACATGGCGGACATCGATTGCCCTGTAGGCTCGAACTGTACCCTCGATTTTGCGCAACATTGTCGTCATTCCAGAATAAAATTATCTTGTCCCAACACGCCCCTGATAGATGCAATCGCGGAGAGCTGTTTTCAACTGCTGTCGCCATTCTTCGCTGCCCTTTTACTGGTCTCAAAATCGCGCCAGATTTCAAACTTCAATCGACAAAATCGGCGCTCATTTTGGCCCTGGAACAGCCCTGCATTTTCGCGGTGACGCATTATCGACAATAGATAGCAGCTTTCAACTGATTATTCTGAATAATCGAGCCGTTGATAAATTGTTCTCATTTGGGACAGGGCCGATATTACTGGCCCGCCAACCAAATAGATTGGACTTGTTGAGCTATTTACACACAAATCCCATCCAGGAACCCGGAAAACTGTCT
>JAAESG010000235.1 GCA_024229615.1 Gammaproteobacteria bacterium
TCCTGCAATGAACCCCAGAATAACAGAAGCCACAGGCAAGCCAAAAACAACACCCGCCCATCCAGCTAGGGGATAGGTTACCATCCAGCAGGCATGAGACAACGCAAACTGCGCCGCAAACACAGCCGGTCGATCCTCTGCATGCGATGAACGGCTACTACCCAGATCGATGTAACGGTACACGCTAACCCATCTTTGTCATTTCGACCTCCAATTTTGGCCATTTTACCCTTAATTGGCCCTATGGAAAAAAATAACTATAGGGAAAACAATGGGTAGAATTTTCAGATCCGAAAAGTAGTGCCATAATATCTATTTCAGGGGTTGATTCTTGCCGGCACTGGCGCTAGGGTGCGGGACCATGTACATACGCCGCACTACAATCAAAAGTCGTCGCAACGGCGAACCCTATTACACCTACCGTCTCGTGGAATCGATCCGAGTAGGGAAAGGCGTACGTCAACGAACCTTGCTGAACTTGGGAAGACATTTTGAAGTACCGCGGGAACAGTGGCAGCCGCTGGCACAACGGATTGAGCAACTGGTAAGCGCTCAAGAGGATCTTTTACCGATCCAGCTGAATTCAAAGTGGGAAGGGTCGGCCCAGAGCTATGCGGCCATGCTCATCCAGGCGCAGGCTCAAGAGGATAATAAACCCGTGGCGCCGGATTACCAGATGATCGATGCCAACACCCTGGAGATGATACGTCCACGCAGTGTAGCGGTGGAGCATGTTGCCTTGTCGGCATTACGGCAAGTCGCGTTGGAGCAAAAGCTTACGGAATTGGGTTTTACCCGTCCCCAGTTGAGTGCAGCCATAGGCACCATCATCGGCAGAATGGTCGCCCCGGGAAGCGAACTGGCGACCCACGCCTGGCTACAAGAACAAACCGGCCTGGGTGAGCTGATTGACTACAATTTTGACAACACGAAGCTAACGCGATTGTATCGAGTATCCGATCAATTACTCCAGCACAAAGAAGCGTTGGAAGCGCATTTATATAACCGGGAACGATCCTTATTCGAGTTCGATGAAACCATCACCCTGTACGATCTGAGCAACACCTATTTCGAAGGAACGGCCCAGGGCAACAGCAACGCCGCTTTGGGCCGATCCAAAGAAAAACGCTCCGACTGCCCATTGGTAACCCTGGCGCTGGTACTGGACGGCAGCGGTTTTATAAAAAAAAGCGAGGTATTTGCCGGCAATGCCAGTGAACCCAAAACTCTGGCGCAGATGCTCCCGAAACTCGCATCGGATTTAGGTACCCAAACGCCAACCGTAGTATTGGATGCCGGGATCGCCACCGAGGAAAACATCGCTGGGCTCAAAGACAAGCACTATCGGTATCTGGTGGTCAGCCGTAAGCGCCATCGTGAATTCGACGAGAAGGAGGCGGTATTGGTCAAGGCCGATGGCGACTTGCGCGTGCGGGTACAGCGTATCGTCGATCCAGAGACCGATGAAGTGAAGCTATACTGTCATTCCACGCAACGCGAAAAAAAGGATCGGGGAATCCAAGAGCTCTTTGCCAAGCGCTTTGAAGCCGCCTTGGAGAAGTTGGCCGAGGGGCTTAGTAAAAAAGGCTGCGTAAAAAACTACGAGAAGGTAGTGGAACGAATCGGCCGGCTGAAAGAAAAATATGCACGCGCCGCACGCTACTACGAGATCCGTGTTCAACAGGATAAAAAGACAGGCAAGGCCACGGCGATCCACTGGAGCCGCAAGACCATCATCGAGGATACCCAACCCGGCGTGTACTGCCTGCGCACCAACCAGGACCAATGGGATGAAGCCACGCTGTGGCATACCTATACGATGCTCACCGATCTCGAGGCGGTATTTCGCAGTCTCAAATCAGAACTCGGTCTACGTCCGGTTTTTCACCAGAACACCGGACGCGTCACCGGACATTTATTCATCTCTGTGCTGGCTTACCATCTGGTACACATGATTCGTTTCCAGCTCAAGGCATGTGGCATCCATTTCAACTGGGAAAGTCTACGCCGGCAGCTACAGGGTCAGAACCGCGTCACTGCCCAGATAAAACGTGCCGACGGAAGAATGCTGCACATCCGCAAAAGCACCCGCGCCGAGCCACGGCAACAAGCGATCTATGACGCGCTGGGTATTTCGGATAAGCCGGGAAGGACCGAGAAAACAATTGTCTAACTCACAACAAAGTAACCATGTAGTGCCATAATAGCTTTTTTGGAATCTTATCTGATTGATTTATAAGGATATTCTAAGTAGCAATGACAAAGATGGGCTAGGGTCGATAACCGACATTGCTGACAACAGCCAAGTTGGATAGAAATACCCGCTTAGCATTTGCATAAACGACCTTTTGCGCAATGGTCTGGCTTACAGTCGA
>JAAESG010000236.1 GCA_024229615.1 Gammaproteobacteria bacterium
CGACCACCAGCTTCCATGCGAAATCGGACCAGGAATTGCGTTCACGCGTAAAGCTGCTGGGTAAACTGGTCGGCAACGTACTGCTCAAACACGAAAGTCCCGAAGTTTTTCACGCGGTCGAATCGCTGCGAACCGGCTTTATCCAGCTACGCAAACGCGACAGCGAACCGCGTCGAAAGGCGCTTAAAAGCCTCATCGCCGGATTAAGCCCGCAGGTCATCAGCCAGGTAATCAGAGCGTTTACCCTGTATTTCAACATGGTCAACATTGCCGAAGAGGATTTCCTGCACCGCTTGCGGCGCCGATCGGTACAACAACAGGGTCATGCAGCCTGGGTGGGATCCTTTTTTCACACGCTGTCGGAATTCAAGGACCAGGGCAACAGCATAGAGGATCTCCAGTCCCTGTTCGACAACCTGCTCTACAAGCCTGTTTTTACCGCACATCCAACCGAGTCCCGCCGTCGCACGGTAATGCATCACCAACGCGAGGTATTCAAGATTATCGACGAACTAACCGATTCCCGCTTGAGCCAGTTCGAACGCGATGACCTCGTCGACGCCTTACAGTTACAAATCGAAACCCTCTGGCAAACCAACGAAGTTCGCAGCAGCAAACCGACAGTGGCCGACGAAATAAAAATGGGCTTGCATTATTTTCAACGCAGCCTGTTTGAAGCGATCAAAATCGACTATCGACACCTGGAACGCGCCATCATCAACACTTACGGAGAGGACGAGTATGGCAATCCGGTGATCAGAGTCCCCAGCTTTATCGAATTTGGTTCCTGGATAGGCGGCGATCGAGATGGCAATCCCTTTGTCACATCTGAGGTTACCCGCACCGCGCTGCGCATGCAGGCTGAAGAAATTCTGCGTGAACATGTACGCCTGATCTACCGCTTGACCCGGGTGTTGACGATGTCGACCCGGTGGTTTACCCCCGCCCCCGAGTTTTTACAGCGACTGGGGCAGGACGAAGCGATGGGCATCAAGTCTTTCGATCAGCGTCGTGACCAGTTCGAAGACGAGATTTACAGGCGCAAGCTTTATCATATGCACTATCGGCTAAAGAAAAATCTGGCCGTAATTCGCAACCAGATACGTGGCCTTGAGACCCCGCACGAAGATCACGCTTACTCCGACGCAGAAGAATATCTGCAAGACCTTTACTCGATTCGTGATTCACTCATCAGTCATGGTGACTTCGCCGTCGCCAATGGTGAATTGAAAGACGTGATTCGCATAGCCGAAACCTTTGGGTTCCACCTGGTTTCACTGGATGTGCGCCAGGAATCCTCACGCCACACTCAGGCAGTCAGTGAGATTCTGCACGCGGCTGAGTCGACAGACTACGAACAACTGGACGAGAATCAACGTCTTGAATTGCTCGCCGAAAAAATCAGCAACGCTACCTCACCAGTATTCGATAAAAATCAGCTCACACAAGAAAATCAGCAAACACTGGAGGTTTTTGAAACTATTCGTGATATGCGCGCCCAGATAGGCCAACGATGCATCGGTAGTTATGTTATCTCGATGACCCATAAGGCCAGCCATATCATGGAGGTCTTGTACCTCGGAGTTGTAACCGGACTCGCAGGAGTCAGCGACAACCAGCTATTTTGTACACTGGAGATCGCACCCCTGTTCGAAACTATCGAAGATCTCGACCATATCGATGTCGTGCTCGATAACCTGTTGCAGAACGAGGTTTACAAAACTGCGCTATCGCAAACCGGCAGTATCCAGGAAGTAATGCTGGGTTACTCTGATTCCTGTAAGGACGGTGGCATCATGTCAGCGGCCTGGGGACTTTATCAGGCACAGCAAAAAGTGGTTCAGATCAGCGTTCGTCACGAGGTTAAATGCCGTATTTTCCATGGCCGTGGTGGCACCATCACACGCGGTGGCGGGCCAACCCACGATGCCATCATGTCGCAGCCACCCGGCACCGTGCTCGGGCAAATCAAGTTTACCGAGCAAGGTGAAGTACTGTCACATAAATATGGCAATGCGGAAACCGCAAACTACGAACTGGCGATGGGAATCACCGGATTGATGAAAGCCAGTTGCGGCTCCGGCGAGGAGCCCGTGACCAGCGACGAGGAAAACCATGCGTTGATGCAACAACTGTCGGAGTTCTCAGAGCAGTATTACCGCGAACTAACCGATAATACCGAAGGCTTCTTCGAGTACTTCTACGAGACGACTCCAGTGAGCGAGATCGGCTTGATGAATATCGGTTCACGCCCCGCGCATCGACGTAAGGGAGATCTTTCAAAATCGTCCGTGCGTGCGATACCCTGGGTGTTTGGCTGGAGCATGTCGCGCACCACCATGCCTGCCTGGTACGGCGTCGGCTACGCCATCGATAAATGGCTCGACGGCAAGCCAGCCAGATTGAAACAGCTGCGTAGCATGAATCGGCACTGGCCATTTTTCAAAGCCATGTTAAGCAACCTGCAAATGTCCCTGTTCAAATCCGATATGCGCATCGCGCTGGATTACAGTAAACTCTGCGAAAACCGTAAACTGGCAAGCTCAATTTTCAAAATGCTAAGTCAGGAAAATCGGCGCAGTATAGAAACCGTGCTAAAGGTCGCCGGCCTGAAAAAGCTACTGGCTAACGATCCTGTACTGACACTATCACTAACACGACGCGACCCTTATCTCGATCCACTCGCCTATCTGCAGATCGATCTGCTTAAAAAATACCGGGATGATAGCCAGCCGGAGCCGGACCGCATGCAATGGCAAGCGGCTTTGCTGAGCTCGATCAACGGTATCGCTGCCGGGTTGCGTAATACCGGGTAAGGCTTTTCGACATTTTGCAGATTTTCACGCCCGACGCGATTCCATGAGAATTTGATTTGCCGGGGCCCTAGCCCGTAAATCTCAGCGATATCCTACTGCGTCGCCGCTATGCGATACCCTGCTCGCGTTTCGCTCGGTCAGCATGCCCGACATAGTGTCGACTATGCCCGCGCACCCTTCGCTCGTGAAATACAAGCACGCGACCTATCGACGCCTCGTTACGTAAATCGGTGAGAAATGCGGGCTAGCTATATGCCAACCGGCTACATTTATTGGCACAATGAACACGGACATTCCGTTCGATTTCTGTAAACGGTTCATCAAGTTGACCGGGAGAACGGTGTATTAGATACTGGATGACCTGCGAGCATACCATGCGAAGCTGTTCAAGCCTGGCTGGAACAACACCGGGACAAGGTCGCTGGATTTGATATACCATCACATTCAGATTTTAAGGGTTAAGGTCGAGTATCCGGATTGATGAAAAAGGAAAAAAAGGAAAAGCACCAGAAAGGAGAACCGGAGAATCCTGGGGGGGCCGGATCACCCGCCGAGACGGATGTATCCCAGCACGTAGAAACCAAAAAGACAAAACCGCTTGGGACGGCAAAGGCTGTCGACACCATGTTTCGAAACGCCTACCGGGCCGAACTCGATATCATTGCATTGGCAGCCACCAAGGCGAACATCATGATTTCGCTCAACGGGTTTATCATTTCC
>JAAESG010000237.1 GCA_024229615.1 Gammaproteobacteria bacterium
GAAAATGGACAGCGACGGAAACGGTAAAGGTGAAATGTGGATCGGTGCGCCGGGTTGGGCATCGGCCAATGTCAACGAGGTCAAGGTGCGCGACTACGATTTACTGTCGTTTATCGATCCGATTCGCGCCGAGGAAAGCGTCAAGACGGCCCGAGTAAAAGATGCCATCGCCAAGAACGAAGGCTATGCGTTTTATTGCTACAAGCCGCACGCGATCTGGTACATGTTCGACGTTCGCATGTTGTCAGAGCCGAAATTCGATCCGGCAAAATATAAAATGGTGCAGCCTTCAGATTCACCCGACTGGTACACCGACTCGAAGGTCGCCACCAAAGACGCGCTGAAAAATGTGCAGATTGCCTGGTCCAAGTCGCTCAAGGGTAGATCGCCTGCGATCACCGAGTTTTTTGAGCGTTTCTCGCTGAACGCAGACGACGTCAGCAATTTTGCTTACGAGATTTCCGGCAAGGGTCGTAAGCCTGCCGACGTCGCCAGCGAGTGGATTGCCAACAATCCGGCGCGCGTCGACGCCTGGTTGGGTCTCTAGTCACGATGTGACGAGCCGTGTCGGGATGGACGTCTGTCGATCCCGACGCGGTCAGCGTTGTGAATTACCCAAACTAATCGCGGAACAGCTGGAATGTCAGACCCTTCTATTGAGTCATCCGAAACCGTCATTGAAATCTCGAACGTGTGGAAGATATTCGGCGACCAGGCCGAAGCGGCCCTGCACGCGATTCGTGAACAAGGGCTTGGCAAATCACAGGTGCTCGAGACCTACAACGCGGTAGTCGGGGTCGCCGACGTCAGCCTCGAGGTTAAGAAAGGCGAAATATTCTGCGTCATGGGTTTGTCCGGTAGCGGTAAATCGACGCTGGTTCGCCACTTCAACCGATTGCTTGAACCCACCGCCGGCAAGATAGTGATTCACGGCACCGACGTGATGGCGCTGGGTCCCCAGGAACTGATGGAATTTCGCAACCGCAAAATAGGCATGGTGTTTCAAAACTTCGCACTGTTGCCGCATCGTTCGGTGCTGGATAACGTCGCCATGCCGCTCGAAATTCGCAATGTGAACAAAAACGAAAGAATGCGGCGTGCGGCCGACATGTTGAAAACCGTCGAACTCGATGCCTGGGCCAACAAGTTTGCCCACGAATTATCCGGTGGTATGCAGCAACGCGTCGGTTTGGCCCGCGCACTCGCCGCTGACCCCGAAGTACTGCTGATGGACGAGCCTTTCAGTGCGCTCGACCCGTTGATTCGCCGTCAATTGCAGGATGAATTCATCAAACTCTCCGCGGTGATGAATAAAACCACGATGTTCATCACCCACGATCTCGACGAGGCGGTGCGTATCGGTGATCGCATTGCCATCATGCGCGATGGCCGCGTGGTTCAAATCGGCACCGCCGAGGATATCGTCATGCATCCGGCAGATGATTACGTGGCCGATTTCGTCGCCGGCATTTCGAGGCTGAAGATCGTGCGGGCACATGCCGTGATGCAGGCGATGGAGAAATACCAGGCCGGTCATGCACCGCCCCCGGATGATGCGCCTCGCGTGAACGAGGATGCCTCCTTAAGCGAGCTGATCCAGCTCGCCATCGAAGACGATGCGCCGATCGTGGTACGCGATGATGGCGTCGACATCGGTGTGGTTACGCGTCCCGATATTCTGCAAACCGTCATCGAAGGAGCAGAAACGTCATGAGCGCCATTGAACTCGATGTAGCAATTGAACAGGGTTCCGACGAGAGCGAAGACTTTGCCGCCGAGCGTGAAGGAAAGATCACTCGCTTTGTTAAGACCAGCCCCGGTTACTATCGCGACCAGTTTGCAAAAATTGGCAGCCAGGCGAAATTTGTCTGGACCGTCAATCTCTGGGCTGGCGTGCTTGGACCCATCTGGTTTTCAGCGCGCGGTATGTGGAACTGGGGACTGACTTTTCTGATCCTGGAGACCTTTGCCATCGTGCAGATTGTGCGCGGCTTTTTCGGGGATTTGTCGTCGGAAGCCTGGGAGCGAATCGCCAAAATCGAAGGCACGCTGGAACTCAGGCGTCAGCAGCTCGCCTCGGCGATCGAAAACAATACCGATAAGATCGATGTCTACCGACGAACGGTCGACTCACTGGAAGAGGCGATCGGTGGTATTCGCCTCGAGGCGGAGCAGCTCGACGGTACCGGTTTGATGATTGCGATGGTCGGCATTGTTGCGTTGATCGCAATCAAGGCAGCGCAGGCGGTGGTCGCCAATACTTTACTCGAAAAGCGATTTTCCGACTGGTTGTCCGATTCGAGCATCGTCACCGGTATGACGCTCGGGCATATCGCGTTGAGTGTTCTTTTTATCGTGGTCATCGTCGTCGCCACGGTAACCCATTACAGTTTCCCGGGGGTTTATCCGTGGCTGATCGAGTTTCCGACCGAACACGGCATTCGCCTGACCAGCATCGGTTGGGTCGAAACCTTTTTTAACTTCGCGGTGAGTAACGGCGAAGCCTTTTTCGATGCCATTACTTACGGCATCCGCATCGTCCTCGATGGCCTCGAACTGATCTTCGTCGAAACCCCGTGGATGGTTATTGCCAGTTTCATTGTGCTCCTGACCTGGTTGTCAGCGGGTCCTCGTGCGTCCGTGTATTCGGGCGCCTTTTTATTATATATGGGGTTGTTGGGCTTCTGGGAAAAAGCCATGACGACCCTTGCGCTGCTCGGCACAGCAGCCTGTTTATCGATCGTCATCGGAATACCGCTCGGCATGTACTGCGCGCGCCGTGAACGCTTTTACGCCTTCATCCGTCCGATCATGGACTTCATGCAGACCATGCCGGCCTTCGTCTTCATGATTCCGGTAATCGCCTTTTTCGGCACCGGCAAGCCGGCCGCGGTGGTAACCACAATGATTTTCGGCGGCACGCCCGTGGTACGTCTGACCGTGCTGGGATTACGCGGTGTACCCGAGCACGTGCGTGAAGCCGCGATCTCCTTCGGCGGCAGTAAGTGGTATCTGCTGACGCGCGTCGACCTGCCGCTGGCGAGCCCTTCCATCCGCGCCGGCATCAATCAAACGATTATGCTCAGCCTCGCGATGGTGGTGGTTGCGTCGCTGATCGGCGCCAAGGGCCTCGGTGAAGACGTACTCGAAGCCCTTCAATATGCCAATGTCGGCCAGGGTATTCTGGCCGGATTTGCGATTTTGTTCTGTGCCATGATTCTCGATCGAATTGTGCAGGGTGACCGGAAGTAAGTTGATCGTTAGCTTGCTCTTAGTCGTTAACAATCGCGCCGGGGTTCGCTGTCGATGAAGTCGCTGGTGTTCGTGCATGGCTATCTCGGTGGCGGCCAGCAATGGGCCGACCAGATCGAAGCCTTCTCCGACCAATTCCGGGTGATCACACCCGATCTGCCGGGTTTTGGGGATAACAACGCGTTGCAAACCCCTGAAACCATCCGGGGGTTGGCGCAGTATGTGCTGGATGAACTAGACCGGCTCGAGGTTAGTCAATTTCACCTGGTGGGGCATTCGATGGGCGGCATGATCGTCCAGGAAATGGTGGCCCTCGCGCCGCAGCGCGTCGACAAGCTGGTGCTATATGGCACCGGTCCCGTCGGCATCATGCCGGGGCGTTTCGAGACGATTGACGAATCCAGACGTGGCGTGGAACAAAGAGGCGTTGAAGAAACCGGACGGCGCATTGCGGCGACCTGGTTTCAACACGGAGAATCGGCCAACGGTTACCAGGTCTGTGCCGATCTCGCGGTAAAGGCGACGCCGCAAGCGGCCCTGGCCGGCCTGTCGGCAATGGAAAACTGGTCCGGAGTAGCGGCGTTGTCGCGAATTGCCTGCGAGACATTAGTGTTGTGGGGCGACGGTGATCGCGCCTACCTGTGGAGTCAGCCGCAACAACTCTGGAACGAAATAGCCGGTGCTCAACTCGCCGTTGTGCCGGAGTGCTCCCACGCCGTGCACCTCGAAAAACCGGGTTTGTTCAATGCGATGCTGCAAGACTTCCTCGGCAGCGGCTGATTCGCGATTTTGCACCCACCTGCAGCGCAAACTCTATTCCTGTTCCCTCGTCATTCCCGCGAAAGCCCCCCGTCATTCCCGCGTAGGCGGGAATCTCACAACAATTACCACTGCGGACTTGACTAAGACCGCACACAACTATTTAATACGCGCTTCCGCACTCCAAGCCCAGGTAGCTCAGTCGGTAGAGCAGAGGACTGAAAATCCTCGTGTCGGTGGTTCGATTCCGCCCCTGGGCACCA
>JAAESG010000238.1 GCA_024229615.1 Gammaproteobacteria bacterium
TCCAGCGTGCCGATAATGAAGTCCTTGCCGGTGGCGAATACCCCGGCGGCGTATTCGACGTCGGAAATGGTAAATACAACAAATGCCAAAATCATGACCATCGACAGAATGCCCATGGTGGCATTCATGCCGGCAAAAAATCCGGATTTGGCGATGATATTGTCCAGTTGGTTGTCAGTTTCGTTACTCATCGATAAACTCCCCTCGTATTGAATACTGTGTTAGCGGACTGTTCCGGCAGCGCCTTGCTGCCCGGATTTTGCAATCCACACTTGAAATGCCTCGTCCAGAACCGCATGGTTTTTAGCCCACCAGCCAGCGTCGGACCGAATCGAAAGCTTGTCCTGGTAGGCCGGGCCATTCGGGATCTGGGTCAGGGTCTCGTCGGACAACAGCGCCAGCGATGATTGGCGGGCCGGTCCGTTGGGAAGGTAACCAACCATTTTCGCGAGAGATTCCGAACTGCTGGCGAAGCGGATGAAATCCAGTGCTTCCTGCTTGTAACGGCTGCCCCTGGGGATGCCGAACAGATCGAGCTCGATAACGCGACCATCCCAGACCATGTTGAAATTCGCGTTCGCTTCCTTCGACGCCACAGCGCCGGTCGTGGCCCAGACCATGCTCATCGCGGCCTCACTGCCGTTCAGCAGCCGAATCGGCTCGCGCCCGGTTTGCCAGAGCTTGAGGCCGGGCTTGATGGCATCCATCTTCGCCAGTGCGCGTTCGATGCCTTCCTCGGTTTCAAGCGTGCTGTAGACATCTTCTCGTTTAACGCCGTCGGCCATCAGTGCCCACTCCATGATCACGGTCGGATCATTGCGAATCGCGCGTGCGCCGGGAAACTTTTTGGTGTCGAAGAAATCGGCGATCGATGAAGGTCGCGTGCTGCCATAGGCGTCCTGGCTATAGGCGAACGCGGTTGCCCAGACGATGACACCAACGCCGCAGGGGTTGAGCGCACCCTCGACGAAATCGTCTTTAGCGGCACTTCCGTCCCCGCCGGTAGGAAGCTCGATGTCGTCGATTCGCTCGAGCAGACCTTCTTCGCAGGCGCGCAACGAATCGGCCTGGGTCAGGTCGACCACATCCCAGGTAACGTTGGCAGATTCGACCTGGTCACGGATTTCACGAATGCCGCCGTTATAACTGACGACGTTGACTCGGGCACCAACTTTCTTTTCGTAGGAACGTACGAAACCCAGCATCTGGCTGCGCATGTAAGGCCCTACCCAGGAAGTAAAGGTGATTTCGTTTTTTGCGCCTGAATCCTGGGCCTGGGCAAATGGCGCAATGGCGAAAAGCGCGAGCAAGCTCAGGAAAGAAACAGAAGCACGAAGGTATGTGAAGCGATTTTGAATCATATAACCCCCTTGTTTATATGAATTGTCTAACTTATGAAAATTGCTTTCTTTTTATCGACAGTAATTATTATTTTTGTCGCATGTAATTGCAACTAGCATTCTGATACAAGCATTTGTCATGTCAATCGAACAATCGGTCGAGAAACGAAATTTGCCGTCTCGAAATGGCTGCAAGTCGTAGTCAGAACCCATTACACAACTGCCGAGCTGATCGATGAATAAGATACTTGAGTTAGCAACCAAGCGTTGTATAAATTTTTCACCGGCTGGTACGACCGCTAGTGATACTTTAACCTTTTTCTGCCAGCAAAAATATTTGTAGGGATGGGTGTCTGCCCGGTTTTATAATTTTTCCGTTTCATCTGAAACATATGGTGCTTGTTATAGCGTCTTTTTCTGACCGGGCATGCCTGACAGCAAAATCATGGCCAGCAACTTTCAGCGTATATCGGGTATAGACTCCCAGTCGGCATGGACGTGTTGCCATCAACCGATCATAAAGCGCTCAACTGATCACCAATAATCGTGTAGGCTATTGTCCGCACATGAAAATACTCATACCCATCGACGGATCACCACATTCGAAGAAGGCGCTGGAATTCGCTGCAGATCTGGCGCTCCGGTATCCCGCGAAACTGTGCATTCTGCATGTTCTGCACGATTCTCCGGGCAGCGATACCATCTCCCTTGGCGCGGCGTCGGTAACCATCGAGGCAAGCCAGGAAAACCTGGACAAGGCCGCTCGCGGATTGATGGAATCGGCGAAAAAAGTGGTGACCGATATGGGTTGCAGCGATGTGGAGACAATCACAAGGGGTGGTCACCCCACCCAGCAGATCATTCGTTGCGCCAGAAAAAAAGGAATCGATGTAATCGTTCTGGGCAGCCGTGGTCTCAGCGATATCAAGGGTCTATTGCTGGGCAGTGTCTCCCATCAGGTCAATAACCTGGCGGGATGCACCGTGATTACAGTCCGATAGTCTCATAATGAAGAAAAAAGTTTATACGCTAGCCGATGATCAGGAATATCAAAGTGGTAGGGATTTGTAGAAAATCATTAAAACCTGAAACAAATTTCTAAATCCAGCGGATCATTGGAATCCGGTACGATCCAGACTCACGCCGGTAACGAAATACGTACGGAAGAAATTCTCAAGAAAGCCGACCAGCTGAATTTTGACCTCATTATCATGGGAACACATAAAAAGGGGGTAACACATACGTTTCTCGGGAGCGTTACGAAGAGTATGTTGCATCGCTCGCGTATCCCCACACTGGCAGTACCTCTACCAGAGAAATTGTAGCTAGGCAATCTCGATACCGAGCAGGTTCGGGAAGTGCTAGAGGCGGTTGTCCGAATACTCGATGGCGGTGCTATCCGAACTCGACGTAAAAACCGGGCTGTCGATCGTGTTTAAACAGGCCGGATCGCTGTCAACAATCTCCTAATTTCTTTTTTTACGTCTGGCAAAACTAACCAAACTGATCATAGCCGGACCAGGTATCCAGATAGTTTCAGATGCGGGTAAGGGTCTGTTCGAAGTGCAGTGGTGAAGCCAAGGTGATAGCCAGTATCGAGGATCAGTCCGTCATCTACAAGGTCCTGCAGCACTTAGAGACCAAGGTAGCATTGCTGCCACCACCGAAATTGCTGCCTGCAACGCGGACCTCGCCAAACCCAGACTGTTTTACATAGCCCCAGGATTTCACATCGACAATCGCTACACGCCACGGTAATAAAAGGGCAGGTTGCCTGATGGAAGCCTGAGGGCTTGAAAGATAGCGGAAGAAGGAAGATTCAGGTGGAACTACTGGATGTTGAACTGTTGAATGGTCGGGCTGACGGATGTTTCCTGTGTATCCTGCCTCCAGTTTTCTGCCTTGATATGCGGGCTAGTTACTAGTCTCGCGTTGTTGCAGACGCCAGCCCTGGTAGTCGATGCCCTTATCATAAATACCCTTGTTGACGTAATCGAGCACGCCCCAGAGGCGATAAAACTGTACAACAGAATCGACGCGCATGACTTCCTGACCTTCGGGACTGAATAGAATTATGGCCGGAGTATAAAACAGGCCGAGATCTTTTCCCCATTGGCGGGCGGTGGTTTTGGTGCCCTGCGGGGTTACTACCTCGGTATCGGCAAACAGGTTCAGTTGCAATACGTCCATTCCGGTCAGCTCCTGAAGAATTTCATCCTCGCTCAGGGGGCCGCTGTGAAGCAATTCACAGGCATGACAGGAGCCCTGTTCGAAGATCACTACCAGCGGTTTGCCGGGGGCCTGTTTGCTGCGTTCGAGATGATAGGGTGGCAACATGAAAAACTCGCGTTCGATTAATTCTCCGGAGGTAAAGAATAAACCGGGTTCGGCACGTTCGAGATAATCACGAAATTTTTCGACCCGATAAAATCCCTCGGCGACGTAATTGAGTGCGGCACGAAACTGGTAGGGAGGATAGTAACCACGTAATCGATATATCGGCTTTCCCTTGCGATCGTAGAATATCAACGACGGTGTGAAGTTAGCCTGGTAACGTAACGCCAGTTCGCGTTCGCTATAGATTTTGCCATCTGTATCGACAAATTCCTCGATACCCCAGATATCGATCGGTATAACGTCAAAGTGATGGCGCAGGTAAGATTCGATTGTGCTGTCGGCGAGATTGATTTGAAAGAATTGTTCACAGTAGGCGCAACGTTTTTGCCCAAAATAGAGCGTGATGCCAAATTTTCCGTTGGCCTTTGCTTCCGCAATGTCGTCTGCCAGATCGCCAAGGCTAAGCTTAAACCAGTCGGGGTAAAGCAAGACCTCATCCAGCAAAGAATCGTCAAACTTGATCGGGTCCTTGTCCATAGGCGCAAAATATCGTGTTTCGGTGACAACAAGGGCTGACCCAGGTCAATACCTGGGTAAATATCAGGTGTCGCTACGTCCGTAAATGTCGTCGAACCGTACGATATCGTCCTCACCGAGATATGAGCCCGATTGCACCTCGATGATATCGAGCGGTTGGTCGGTCGGATTCTCCAGGTAGTGTGTGGCGCCCAGCGGGATAAACACGGATTCGTTTTCATGCAGATCGAAAATATCATCGTTGCGGAAAACACGAGCGCACCCGCGCACGACAACCCAGTGCTCGGCGCGATGGTGGTGCATTTGTTTGGATAGCCTGGCGCCTGGCTTTACCGAGATTCGCTTGACCTTGTAACCTTCGCCTTCATCGACCGAATCGAAATTACCCCAGGGGCGGTAGACGATACGGTGGAAGTTTTCCTCTTCGCGTTTTTCCTGTTTCAAGCGCTCGACAATCTGTTTCACCTGTTGAGCCTTGTCTTTGTCAGCCACCAGAACCGCGTCATGGGTTTCTATGATTACGAGGTCCTTAACACCCACAGTAGCCACCAGACGACTTTCTGCATACACATATGAACCATCGGTGTCGATTGTTATGACGTCGCCATGACTGCTGTTACCGGCATCGTCTTTTTGCCCCTGTTCCCACAGCGACGACCAGCTTCCGATATCGCTCCAACCGGCGTCCATCGGCACCACGCAGGCATGGTTGGTTTTCTCCATTACCGCGTAGTCGATAGAGTCTGCTTCGCACTTGCCGAAGGCCTCCGCGTCGAGACGCAGAAAACCGATATCCTCACTCATGCTGGCGCTGGCCTGACGGCAATGCGTTATCATCGCCGGGTTGAACTTCTCGAGTTCCTTTAGAAAAACGCTGGCTTTGAACAGGAACATGCCACTGTTCCAGTAGTAATCCCCGCTGGAGACATATTGCTGAGCAGTGGTTTGGTCGGGTTTCTCAACAAATTTTTCGACGCTGAAACCTGAGCCTTCAGCTTTACCCCGTTTGATATAACCGTACCCGGTTGACGCAAAAGTCGGGAGTATGCCGAAGGTGACCAGGTTACCGGTTTCGGCCAGTGCTTGAGCCTTACTGACCGCCTGACAAAATGCTTTCTCATCTGCAATTTCATGATCTGCGGATAACACCAGCAATAGCGGATCTGTGCCCGATTGAATGGCATGGATTGCCGCAACAGCAATCGCGGGTGCCGTATTTTTACCAAAAGGTTCAAGGATGATCGACAGATCCTCGATCTCTTGCTGGCGTGCTTGCTCGGCAACGATAAAGCGGTGTTCTTCGTTGCAGACGATGATCGGTGCCCCGTGCTCCAGGCCATCGAGGCGCGATAATGTCTTCTGTAGCATGGTTTGCTCATGCAGAAGGCTGAGGAACTGTTTTGGGTACATTTTGCGCGATAATGGCCACAGTCGGGTGCCGGAACCGCCGGATAGAATAATTGGAATCAAGTTGTCGTCTCGGTTTTACTGTGAAACATTACGATTGAAATAACCATGGGTGAAGGGCATTATAAAAGGCCCTGCAGGCTATTAACAGGCGCCATGTCACAGGATACGTCAAGATCCGAAGAAGTCATTGAAGACTTCAAAAAACACAAGCTCGCGGTAAGCGCGCTGCGACGTATTGATGAAAAGATCAGTGGCTTCGAAGCGGATCGAGCTGTCGACCGGCGTCTGGCAGGTATTGGGGTCTTCATTGTTGTCGTTCTGATCGGGGTCTCGGCCTATTTTCTGTTGAACGCCAGCAGTGTAACCCTTTCCTAGGGCCTGTTAATACGATTTGAATATCGCCCCAGCCCCGACACATACAGTTTAGATGAAGGGGGAAGCGCTGGAAAAACGCCCCTCGGGATTGCTCGCTGTTCATTTAGAATAACCAAACTACAGGTCTCGCGCCTTGCCGGGTGCTTTTTTCCGGTGTAACAGCGACGTTTCAAATAGCATTGACCGGCCCTAGACTTTGGCAGCGCTGGCCTGCTCAAACTTGAGCAGCAGGTAATCAAGCAATTCATCCATATTGGCTCTGAGGCCGGCTGTGTCCTGCTGTTTGAGATGGTTGAACATCTGCTCATGCAGGTCGATAATTTCGCTGCGCTCTCGCACTACCGTGACAACCATGTTAGTGACCGGAATCAGGGCTTCGATCACGGTATACATGACAAAACGCAGCATGCCGTTTGCGGTGGCGTCGACTAACGCACGATGGAAGGCGACGTCGGCCTGACAAAAGGCTTCGTCGCTGATCTCGGGATCTTGCTGATGTTGCAGTGCGGTTTCGATGTTCTGGATATGGGTTTCACTCGCATTACTGACGGCGAGGTCCATGCAACTGCCTTGCAGGGTGCGCCGTGCCTCGATGATTTCCTCGATACCGAGTGCTCCCATGCCGACTAGCAAGGTCGCGGCGCCACTTAATGATTCGGCCAGATCTTCGTAGCTCGGTTGCACGACGAAATTACCCCCGGTCGGACCGCGTTTGGCGCGCACCAGGTTTTGCGCGGCGAGACGCTTCAATGCTTCGCGTACACTGGGTCGTGAAACCCCATAAAGCTGTGCAAGCTCATCTTCGGTCGGTAAGCGCTGGCCGATTTTAAACTGGCCGGCGACAATCGCGTCACGTAGTTGTTCGGCTATTTGCTTGGAGATGCTTGCCTTGACGATGGCGTTTTCCTGCACGATTTTACCCTGAGTTTACGGATGCATTTGCGAGGTAATTACTTTAACATGATTTTGTATTACAAATAGCTATTTAACGGGGTTAAAAATTCATGTCAGAACAGTATCAAGCCTACCAGATTGGTAAAAACGATGAGGGTCAACGCTGTGTGCTAACACAACTCGACGATAGTGACCTGATGGAAGGAGATGTCACGATACGTGTCGACTACACCACGATCAACTACAAGGATGGGCTCGCACTAACTGGAAGATCGCCAGTTATTCGCAAGTTTCCGCTCACCCCCGGGATTGATTTCAGTGGCCGCGTAATCGACTCCAGTCATGCGGATTTCAAAGCGGGTGACGAAGTCATTTTGAACGGTTTCGGCGTCGGTGAGGGTCATTCCGGAGGTTTTGCGCAAAAGGCCCGCGTCAGTGGTGACTGGTTGGTTCACGTGCCGCAAGGTTTGAATACCCGTCAGGCAATGGCGATTGGAACTGCGGGTTACACGGCCATGTTAAGCGTGATGGCGCTAGAGTCGCATGGCGTTAAACCGGGTGATGGCGATGTTCTGGTCACGGGTGCCTCGGGTGGCGTCGGTAGTGTAGCCGTTGCGATCCTCAGTAAGCTGGGTTATCGCGTGGTTGCAACCACCGGACGCATGAATGAAAAAGATTTCCTGACCGGACTCGGCGCCGCGGATGTGATCGATCGTGCCGGTTTTGCGGAAAGGGCTCGTCCGCTGGCTAAGGAATTATGGGCGGCAGCAATAGATGTGGCTGGTGGTAATACCCTTGCCAATGTCCTCAGTCAGCTCAAGTATGGCGGTGCTGCTGCAATCTGTGGGCTGGCCGAGTCAATGAATTTGCCTACTTCGGTGGCGCCTTTTATTCTACGGGGTATTTCGATGTATGGCATAGACTCGGTCATGGCGCCGATCGCCAAACGCAAGATGGCCTGGCAACGACTGGCATCCGACCTCGACCTGACCATGCTTGATGAGCTGTCCTTCGATCTCGATTTCAACGAGTTACCGCAGGCGGCTGAAGATATTCTGGATGGGAAAATACGCGGCAGGGCGGTTGTCAAAGTGCCCTGAAACCTGAAACCGTCAGTAAACCAGGCGTTGTGACCCTTTCCATCGTTTTTCGGTGTCTTTTCACAATGGCGGAAGATTAGCAGCCTCTTTTAACCCTGAGTAATGTGTATGGAACGCAGGTATGGCTACGGTGTATTGCTGGTTGTAATCGGTGGCGTGTTCCTGAGCAGTTCGGGAATTTTGTTACGTAATATCGAAGAAGCAAGCGGTTGGCAAATCCTGTTTTATCGTGGAATTGCATTCTCGCTAACCCTGTTTCTTCTTTTGTTTCTGAGATATCGTCGCGGCATCGGTTCCGCATTTCGAGCGATAGGCAGGCCGGGGTTATGGGCCGCATTGGTACTTGGACTGGGCTCGATCTGTTATATATATGCAATCTTGCTGACTACCGTTGCCAACGCGCTGTTTATCATCGGTGCCGCACCGTTGGCAACCGCGTTTGTCGCCTGGTTGGTGCTAGGGGAAAGGACGACGAGTTTTGGTGTGATCGCGATGCTGGTGTCGCTTAGCGGTATCGGTCTGATGTTTGCCGACGGCTTGATCGAAGGCCGCTGGGCCGGTAACGTCGCCGCGCTGGGAGTAGTCGCTTCCTTCGTTATCTTTTTGTTGATCGTTCGCGGTAAACGCGGCGTCGATATGCTGCCTGCGACCTGTCTCGGTGGAATTGTAATGGGAGGTGTCGCGGGATTGTTCGTTGAGTCTTTTGTCATCTCCAACCATGACCTGGTCATTGCAATTACCATGGGATGCCTGCAATTTGGCATCGGTTTCTGGTGTTTTACCGTCGCCTCACGCTACATCATGGCTTCCGAAGTAGCTTTGTTTTCACTGACCGAATCGATACTCGGCCCCATCTGGGTCTGGATTGGAGTCGGGGAAAAGCCTAGCTGGCTCACTTTGATAGGTAGTGCAGTCGTGCTGGTTAGTGTGGTTGCTTATTGCATTGACGGAATACGAAACGAGAGAAGGTTGCTATCCCGCATTTCTCACCACCACTCGTCGCAGTAGAAGGGTGGTGAGAAATGCGGGTTAGGGCTTCAGTCGAACACGATTTGATCGCCGATTCTGATATCACCGGGGCTGACGACGTTACAACAAATGCCGCCTCGCCAGTCGGGTGTCAACGCCGCCGTCAAGCCCTGGTGTTGAGCATCCATCAGTGAACAGGGATTGGTTTCCCGGGTTACGACCAGTTCTACCTCACCGATACGTATTCTTTTGCCAACATAAGATGCGTCGAACTCGACCCCATCGACGAGCAGGTTAGCGCGCCGGGTAGTCCATGGCAGATCGGCATCGATTTCTGCGCAGGTCCTTTGCCAGGCAGTTTCACTCAGAATAGTTATCTGGCGCCCTTGCTGGGCGCCGCGAAGATCGCCGAGGATGCCACTCGCTACGGCTATCTGTGCGCTCTCAATCGATTGCATCGCAACGCGTGAACGATTCTTGATGGCGATTGCTTTTATCGTGCTCATATCGATTTCTGCGGTCGTCCTGATACCGGGATTGTTACTACTTATGCAGTTCATAACAAGGGGTGTAAATCTTGCCGGGTACTTTCATTCGCTGTTGTTCGACAAAGGAATGCAATAGCTCGTCAAGCGACTTCATGATTTCGCTTTCACCACTGATGTTGAACGGCCCATTTTTTTCTATTTGCTGGATACCATCGGATTTTACATTTCCCGCCACAATGGCAGAGAAGGCGCGTCTCAAATCAGCCGCCAGCAGATGCAGGGGTTGATCACGACTGATATTGAGCGCTGCGACATTGTCGTGATTCGGTTCGAAAGGTTTTTGAAACTGATGGTCGATGTTCAGAATCCAGTTGAAATAATAGGCATCTGCATGCTCGCGGCGAAAATTGCGCACCATCTCGAGTCCCGCTGCCATTTCCCGAGCCACCTTGTCGGGATCTTCTATGATGATCGTATAATTCTCCTGTGCTTCGCGTCCAAGCGTCAATTTGATGAATTCATCGATTTGAGCATAGTAATCCTTCGCTTCGGCCGGGCCTGTCAGAATCAGCGGGAATGGAATCTGTCGGTTTTCCGGGTTGAGCAGAATGCCGAGGATGTAGAGAATTTCTTCGGCGGTGCCGACACCCCCGGGAAACACGATAATGCCGTGACCGGTGCGCACGAAGGCTTCGAGACGCTTCTCGATATCGGGCAGAATCACCAGTTCGTTGACGATTGGATTTGGTGATTCTGCCGCAATGATGCCGGGCTCGGTCAGGCCGACGTGGCGGCCCTCGCGGATGCGTTGTTTGTTGTGCCCGATCGCAGCGCCCTTCATCGGTGCCTTCATTGCGCCTGGACCACAGCCGGTACAGATATTCAGTTTGCGCAGACCGAGCTGATATCCCACTTCCTTGCAATAGTCATACTCGGTACGTGCGATGGAATGCCCACCCCAGCAGACCACCAGATTGGGTTCGGTTTCGGTGATTAATACGCGTGCGTTGCGCAGGATGTGAAACACAACATTGGTGATTCCCTCGCTGCTTCCGATATCGAAAATCTGGTTTGATGCTATCTTGTTTTTGACGTAGGAAATATCGCGCAGTACGGCGAACAATTGTTCCTGTATGCCGATCATGATCTGACCATCGACGAAGGCGCTTTCCGGCGCGTTTTCGATTTCGAGTTTGACCCCGCGTTCCTGTTGTATTACGCGAATCTTGAAATCGCTATACTGGGCCAGCACCTCACGTGCATCATCGGTGACACTGTCAACGTTCAACACCGCTAGTGAACAGCGCCGAAAGGTATCGTAAAGCTGGTTGTCTTTGCTACCCTGTTTCAGTTGGCCGACTTCGAGCTGAGACAGGATGTCCATTTTTCCACGTGGTGTAATGCGGGTTATTTCCGTGTTCTTAGCCATTAGTTCCGAGTATTAGAATTTGGTCTATAGTATAGTGCAGCAGTGAGGAGAATCATGACATGAGTGATCAATTATTCGAAGTCGCATTTTCCGGCCAGATTAGTGAAGGTGCGAATGCACAGGAAGTTAAGGCCAGGGTGGGCAAGATTTTCAATGCCGACGATGCCAAGCTGGCACAATTATTTTCCGGCAAGCGCATTGTGATCAAGAAAAATGTCGATCAGGCGACCGCCGCCAAGTACAAAACCGCGCTCAATCACGCCGGGGCCGAGTGCGAGATTAGTCTGCTCGGTGCTGAGTCCGCAGTTGCCCCGGCACTGGCACCGGTCGAAGCAGCTTCAGAGCCGGCCGTCGCCGCAGAGCCGACAGCCTCGAGCCCACCGACTTCAGCCGAATTCGAATCGAATTACGACGGTGACGTGACGCCCGCACCGCAGACTGACCCACTCGGAATCACCGGAGATCAGATTGAAGACCTGGCCGTGTCTATCGCCCCGGTCGGTAGCGAGTTACAGGATGATTACGGAGAAGTGGCTGAGCCGGAAATCGATATTACAGGTTTCGATATCGCCCCGGTCGGTAGCGAGCTCAGTACCGCAAAAAAGAAACACGATCCACCACCTCCGGACATAACGGGCATCACCTTAGCCGATTAGAGCGTCTCTGGGCGTGAGTCAGCATCTGCAGGATTTGTGAAAAAACCGTGTTGCTAAGGGATTCGCCAAGATCGATTGCGAGGCAGTGTTGATAGTACGGGGTGAGACTCAAACCGACGCCTATCCCGTAGATCTCCATATCCTTGCGACGATCAAGTTTCTCCACAGTATTCTTCAAGTGGTTATCCAGGTAAAACTCGTCGTTTGCGAGGTTAGTGGCGCTGTCCATCGGACTACCGTCGGATATGACAATCAGGATTTTGCGCGAGGACTCGCGTCGTAGCATGCGAGTGCAAGCCCACTCAACCGCTTCGCCGTCGAGGCCTTCACGAAAATAGGGTGTTTTTAACAATGCAGCGATATCGCGCCGTGACTTGCGCCAGGATATTTCCACCTTTTTGAATATCAGGTGGCAACGCTCGTTCAGCCGCCCGGGGCTAGCGGGCCTTCCCTGGGTCAACCAATCCTGGTACGCGCGGCCACCGTTCCAGTTGCCGGTCGTAAACCCCAGGATTTCGCTTGAAATCTCTGCCTGGTCCAGCGCTCGGGCAAAGATATCTACCAGCATCGCTATGTACTCGATCGACTGCTTCATCGAACCCGAACAATCGATTAAAAAAGTCATCTGGACATCGTTCTTGAGGCGAAACTGATCTTTACGGAAGAGGCGGCGTTCTTGCGGGGTGGCGATAAGCTGCGAAAGGCGCCGGCCGTCGATCAAACCATCCTCTTCGCCAAACAACCAGCCGTCACGACGCGGTGTCGCCAGGATATGTGAAATCTGGCGAGCCAGGCGGGGGACATTGATGCCCTGATGAAAAATCATCGCATCCAGCCGTTCCCGAAACTGACGCAATTCCTCGTTGCGAACCTGAGATGCGGCTTTGATCTCAATGTCGTAGGCGCGGCTGAATATACGATACTGCTGGTTTTGCTCGGCCAACACCTTGCTGCTACCGGTGACGATGGCGGCGATGTTGGAATCTTCGGTTTCGTCTGTAAAATCGAGTGCAAGGGTAATGCGGGAGAGGGCTTTTTCGTTATTGGACCTGCTTGTTGCCGGGTCTTGTTGCTCATCGACGCTGAGCGAATCATCGATAATTCTGGCGATTGACAAAGCCTGTTTCGCATAGGCGATCTGATTCAGGCGATTACGGCGCAGTGCCGCGAGCTGGTGTCCAATCACTTCGGCTACGCGGCCGCGTGTCACTTCGATTAAGTCGTCGGTTTCTTCGAGTGTGGGATAGCCGCTGAGGCGTGACCAGGCCATCTGCGCGATGGTATAGATCAAAAGCCCGAGTTCGTTTGCGGTGTGGCCCTGGTGATGAAATCGAAGTGACCAGTCGCGAAATCGTCGATACAGGTTGTTACGAATCCCGGGATGCGCATCATTGCTCAGGGACTCGACGCGCAACTGTTCCAGGAGGTCGAAAATCAGACGTTGAATGGGTTCTTCGGGAGCAAGTTCCTGATGCAGTTTCGCATCGCTATGCAGTAAACGCATCGCGATACCATCCGCAGCACCGCGTTGCGCGCTAAAGTCATCTTGCAGTGGGTCGGGTTCGCTATGCGGTGCACCGGTATTGACACGTTGGCCCGAGAGGAATAATGAGCGACCCCGATGGCGTAGCTCGCGTAACCCGGTTAGTGCACGAATCGAAGCACCACAGAGTTCTGCCACCTGCTGCTGTTGTTTTTGACTGGGTGGCTTAACTGGATCCACGCTCTACCACATGCAGGTATGAATCATCGAGTTCGGTATCGAAACAGCGCTGAAAATACTCGGCGATGATTGGATGCTCGTCCTCTTCGCACTTGTTCAGAAAAGATAGTTTAAAGGCGAGGATGTGATCGTCGAAGATCAACGTGTTTTCGGCCCAGGATATCACCGTTCTGGGTGACATCAGGGTCGACAGGTCGCCGACGACGAAACCTTCGCGGGTCATGGTAGCCATCGCGACCATCGATTGTAGCAGGTGTTTTTGTCGTTCACTGTTAAAATCAGGTACCCGAGACTGCACGATAGACATCTCTTCTTCACTGGAGAGATAGTTCAATGTGGCGACGATATTCCAACGATCGATCTGACCGTGATTTAACAGCTGTGTGCCGTGATAAAGGCCGTTGGTATTGCCGAGCCCGATTGTATTAGTGGTCGCGAATAGCCGAAAATAGGAATGCGGGGTTAACACGCGGTTTTGATCGATTAAGGTAAACTTGCCATCGCGTTCCAATAGACGCTGGATGACGAACATAACATCCGGGCGACCGGCGTCGTACTCATCGAAAATCAATGCCATCGGCCTTTGCAACGACCAGGGTACAATGCCTTCCTGAAATTCAGTTACCTGGAGCCCATCTCGAATCACGATACTGTCCTTACCGACCAGGTCGAGGCGGCTGATGTGTCCGTCGAGATTTACGCGCATGCTCGGCCAGTTTAGACGCGCGGCAACCTGTTCGATATGTGTCGACTTGCCGGTACCGTGTAAACCTTGCAGCATGACGCGTCGATTGTGTGTAAATCCGGCCAGAATGGCGAGCGTCGCCTCCGGGTTGAAGTGATATCCTCTATCGATACTCGGGACCAGGTCATTGTGCTGGCTAAAAGCAGGAACTTGCAGATTACTGTCGATAGCAAAAGTATCGCGCACCGATATCATCAGGTCGGGCTGTTCAGGCATTTCATCTGCCGACATTATGGAACCTCAGGCTGTGCTCGAAAAACGCGGCAGTATACCGGAATCCGAAAATGGAGGATAACACCAGATTGTCGCTTTCGACTGGCCACTACAGGGATTCCTGAGTAACATTTCCGCAGCTGAAACTTAAAGGCAGGATATGTATGAGTCAATCGGGTCCGCTAGCGGGGTATCGGGTGATCGAACTGGGGCAGTTACTGGCGGGTCCATTTGCCGGCTGCATGCTGGGCTATTTCGGTGCCGAAGTCATCAAGATAGAGCCACCCGATGGCGGTGACCCAATCCGGCGTTGGCGTGAAATGCGTGGCGATACGTCGTTATGGTGGCGTTCACTAGCGCGGAATAAAAAATCGGTGACCATTGACCTGAAAACCGAGCAGGGTGTAGATCTGGTGCGACAGTTGATTGAAAAGGCTGACGTTGTGATCGAGAACTTCAGACCCGGCGTGGTCGAAAAATGGGGCATCGGACCGGATAGTTTCAAACAGAGTAATCCGGGGCTGGTCTATGCGCGAATTTCCGGTTATGGCCAGGACGGACCCTATGCCAGTAAGCCGGGCTTTGCCTCGGTTTGTGAAGGTATGAGTGGTTTCCGTTATGTAAACGGTCATCCGGGCAGCGCTCCGGTACGACCCAATCTGAGCATTGGTGACACTATTTCCGGTATTCACGCCGCGCTCGGGATCGCCATGGCGTTACTGGAGAAACAGGGAAGTGGTAAGGGACAGGTCGTTGATGTGGCCCTGGTCGAGTCGATGTTCAATCTGATGGAGGCAGTAGTGCCCGAGTATGATGGTAATGGGATTGTGCGTGAACCCTCGGGTAGTACCGTCACCGGGATCGTACCGACCAACACCTATCGTTGCCGCGATGCAAAATACATTGTCATCGGTGGTAACGGCGATTCGATATTCCAGCGTCTGATGCTCGCGGCCGGTTATCCCGAGTTAGCAGAAGATCCGCGCCTCGCGTCGAACCCGGGTCGGGTTGAACACGAAGCTGAAATTGATGCGGTTTTGTCGCAATGGTGCGCGACTAATGATTCGGCAAAGCTGCTGGAACAACTCGACCAGGCAAGAGTGCCGGCGGGTCCGATATACAATGTAGCGGATATGCTCGAGGACCCACACTTCAACGCCCGCGGGCTGTTTGAAAGCGTTGAAATCGATGGCGAAACATTGAAAATTCCGGCCCTGGTGCCAAAGCTTTCGCGTACCCCCGGAGCCACTCGTTGGCCAGGCGGTGAGTTGGGGACTGACAATCGGGAAATACTTCAGGGTTTACTAGGTCTGGATGAACAACAGTTCGACCAACTGAAATCGGCCCGGGTGATTGCATAAGCGACTCCAGAGGGAACTAAATGCTATTAACCCGGTGCAAAGTTTGAGATTGAGAATTATGCAAAAGACACTCCCGTTGTTACTTGCCCTGTCGCTGACAGGTCTTAATCTGACCCGGGCATATGCCGATGGGCCGAGTTATACAGGTTAGGACTCGAGCATCGCAGTGCCAACGAATACATGGGAGAACTTTACCTGCAAATGGGCCGACTCGATAAAGCAGAGGAGCGTCTCGAAGAGCTGGATCGGGATTGTTTTTTTTTGGTTGCCCGGAATTCGATAAGCTGGAACAGGCTATCAATCACTACCGTAAGCAAAATCCCTCCTGAAAGGTTAGAATCTCCTGGGGAAGCGCTACATTTTGCAGAGGTTTCCCCGGATAAACTTTTAAGATCGCCTCCCTGGAGGCGGATAGAATGGTTTCAGGTATTTCGACATCAGATCAGATTATGTTATCCCGACACCCGCGTGTTCATCTCAGGCAATCGCGGTGATCTACTACCGTGAATTGAATCTTGACCGCGCCAGTGAGGCGCGCAAGGATCGTATATGGCTGGAACAACAGTGGACAGGAGCGCAGTGCAGGGTTTGTTTTGTCAGAAATGATAAAAGTTTGATGTCCAGGGATGCCGATGCGACAAATATCCCCCATGTGGTTCATCTACCCCGGACTGAAATCGAGAAACTCGGCAGCGAACTGGAACAGGCCGTGTTTCTCGGGCTGGATCGTAATGGCCCGTTGTTCGCGCTCGATGTTTCCCATCATCAAGACGAAGTTCTCGCAGATTATATTGGTGATAACGAATTTATCGATTTGCGCGATGTCGGCTGGTTGCTCGACAAACAACAGGCGGCGCAACTCGCCTATGCGCGTGGTCTGGTCTTCTGGAATCGTAATCATCGATATTGCGGGATCTGCGGCAGTCCAACGCGCAGTGAGTACGGCGGCCACATGCGCCTTTGTAGCGATAGCAGCTGTGCGCGCATGCATTTCCCACGAACCGATCCCGCGGTGATCATGCTGGTCGAAGACCTCTCCGATTCCAACCACCCGCGTTGTCTGCTGGCGCGTAATTCGCGTTTTCCAAGCCGAATGATGTCGACCCTGGCCGGATTTGTCGACCCGCTGGAAAGTCTCGAGGAAACGGTAGTGCGTGAAGTATTCGAAGAATGCGGGGTCAGGGTAGAGCAAATCGAATACCAGGCTTCGCAGCCCTGGCCCTTCCCGTCGTCTATCATGCTCGGATTTCGCGCGCGTGCGATTACCCGGGATATTGTAGTCGACGGCGTTGAAATAGAAGAAGCTTACTGGTTTGAGGCCGAACAATTGAAACAGTTCGGGGAGTGGGGTGATGGGGGCGATTATTTCTGCTTGCCCCGCAGGGATTCCATCGCGCGTTACCTGGTCGAATCCTGGATCAGTGAAGTATCCTGAGGGATCGAAGCCTGGCAACGGCCTCGGTCCCTGTTAAGCAAGCTCTGCATAAGTCATCCCCGGATCGAGCGGGCCGCGCAGGTTCCGGGGCAGACTCTGACCTAGCAGAGCATGAAAAACGCAAAATGCGATTTTGCGTTTTTATTTATTTTTCAATCACTTGCGCGATCGAAAAATGGCGGCACATCCCTGGGCCGAAGGAATCTCTGCATTTTGCAGAGATTCCTTAGTTTGTTTCATGCGCACTTTGCCGTGAGGTAAGAGGCTTCGTTCGCCGGTGAAATTTCTTGCACCTGTGGATCTGTCCATGCGGATTTGGTCTGGGCTGGAGTATTTTCCGAGCGCTCGACGTAACGTCTTGCGCCGAGTTCATCGAGTTTAATCTGGCCGTCTTTAAGCGCCATCAGATCTCCCCGAGAAATCCCAATATCCCGGAGCAGGTGGTCGCTCAGCGGCGCCAGAGCTTTTAGTGCTTTGGCATGTCGGGTTCTCTCGCGGTAAGCGGAAATCGCTTTATCGAGTAGACTCTTGCCCTTGCTAATTAATGTGCTGGCAGAATGCGCTCGCAGGACGCGTCCGCGGCGCTCTGCCGCTACGTAATCTATACGGCCCGTGTTATCTATCAGGCTTTGGCTGGGATGGGCATCGATAATCGATTCAATCGCGAATTGTAGAAGTTTCATTTTAGTAATCCTCATGTGAAGTTGATGATGTTCTTTCGCCTGGGAGTTAATATAGGGCGTGAATTCGCTACCTACAAACGATCTATTTTAATTTTCAGTTTAGAATAACTAATATGATTAAGCTTCCACCGCTGAAGTCGCTTCATGCCTTTGAAGCCGCAGGACGGCATTTGAGTTTTACCGAGGCGGCACGGGAATTGAACGTCACGCCAGGCGCTATCAGTCAGCAGATTCGCATTCTCGAAGAATTTCTCGAAATCAAGCTGTTCAAGCGTATGAACCGGGCTATCGTACTAACCGAAGCCGGGCAGATATTTCTACCGATGATCAGTGCCGGATTTGAGCAGATTATCGAAGCGGTAACTCAGGTACGCCAGAAGCTCAACGATGGACCATTGACGATTACCTCTGCGCCATCTTTCGTTTCGAAATGGTTGATACCGCGTTTAGCCAGTTTCAAGACGCAATATCCACACATTGATGTTCGTATCGACACCTCGGACAGGCTGGTAGATTTCACGCATGAAGATATCGATGTTGGTATCCGATTTGGGAATGGTGAATATCCCGAGCTCGAAACCCTGTTTCTGTTTTCCTTCGACTTGATTCCTGTTTGCAGCCCGGCATTACTGAAACAAGGAGGGGGATTGCAGGAAGTTTCCGATTTAAAAAATTTCACCCTGTTGCACAGTAACTACGATGAGGTGGATCCGGGCTGGCCTGACTGGGCGATGTGGCTGAAGGTGGTTGGAGCCGATGATGTCGACCCTGGGCACGGCATTTACTTCAATCAGTCGGATTTACTGTTTCAGGCTGCCATGGATGGCCAGGGAGTGGCTTTGCTGGCGAATGTCATGGCAGAACCGGAGATTGCCGCGGGTAACCTGGTACAACCTTTCTCGGTACGTTTGCCCGTCAAGTTGAATTACCATCTGGTCACATCGCCGCAGAAAGCTCGCGTAGAAAAGGTTATCGCGTTTCGCGAATGGATAATCGCCGAATCGGCCTATTTGCGCGAAAGCTAGCCGGGAAAGGGCTCAGGCCGGTTACAAATTGCACAGTCTCACTTGGTATGAAAACTATCGATTAATCTTTCATATTCAATGATTTACGACAAAGCTTGAGACCGACTGGTGAAATATCCAGGCTAATACTCCTTGAAGGAGTACTAGACTAGCTGTGATGGCAGCAAGGTCTCGTCTGCGATCGCGGGACGATGGTCAGCGGCAAAGAAGGTGTAAATGACCGGTAAAACAAACAGGGTAAACAGGGTGCCGATAGCAAACCCGGTGACGATGGTTATACCGATAGACTGTCGACTGGCTGCACCGGCGCCACTGGCTATGACCAGTGGCATGATGCCAATTATGGTGGAGAACGACGTCATTAAAATAGGGCGTAACCGAAGAGAAGCGGCCTTGATCACTGCTTGTGTGGGGGAAAGGTTATCGTTCTTCTGCATTTCATTGGCAAATTCAACGATCAGAATGCCATGCTTGCTGACCAGACCTATCAGCGTGATCAAACCGACCTGGCTGTAAATATTCATCGACACCATTGACAGAAACATCGGGATCATCGCTCCGAACATGGCTAGCGGAACCGTCGTCAGGATGATGAGCGGATCGCGCAAGCTTTCGTATTGCGCGGCCAGCACCAGGAACACCACGATAATGGCAAAACCGAAGGTCAGCGCCAGCACCGAGCCTTCCTGGATCAACTGACGAGACTGGCCCTGATAGTCGAAGGTATAGCCCGCCGGTGCGACCTGGGTTGTGATATCGCGTAAAACCTGAAGTGCCTCACCCAGTGGCACGGCAGGGACGGCATCGATCTTAGCCGCGTTTTGCTGTTGAAACTGCACCAGTTCCCGGGGTACCGCGGTGTAGTCGATCTCGACCATGGTCGACAGATTGATTTGCTCGCCACTGTCGGAATAAACGTAATACTGGCTGACAATGTCCGCATTCTGACGTTCTTGTCGGCGAGCCTGGGGTATGATCTTGTAACTTCGTCCCGCCAGGTTGAAACGACTGACATAGCCCTCAGCGAGTATAGCGCCGAGAGTCTGGCCGATTTCACGCATCGAAATACCCATCGATTCTGCTCGCTCGCGATCGATGATGACCCTGATTTCGGGCTTACTGAAATTGAAATCACTCTTGATAAAGAAAAACTTGCCGCTCTCACGGGCTTTTGCCAACACCTGTTGCACGACCCCGAATAGCTGGTCATAACCTTGCTGGGTCTTGAGAATAAATTCAACCGGGGTATTACCACTGGAACCGGGTAGCGAGGCCGGATTAAAGGCAAAACTCTGCAACCCGGGTTGTTGATCTAGCGCCACCTGAATTCTTGGAATCATCTCCATTGACGTCATGCTGCGTTCTTCCCAGGGCTTTAACAGCATACCGGCGAAGGATACCGTCGGCCCACCAAAACCGTTCGCCATAAAGGACGACTGGTACTCGTCCTGATACTCTCTGAATATGTCTATGTAGGGTGCGGTGTATTTATTTAAATAGTCCAGGCTTGTGTGATCGGGTGCCTGTGAGAAGGTAAAGATGACGCCCTGGTCTTCTTCGGGTGCGAGCTCATTTTGAATGAACTGAAACTGTGGGCCTATTAATATACCGGGGAGAGTCATGGCCATCAGCACGAGTAAAATACAAAACGTGAATACCACTGTGACAGAGCGGGTTTTCAGGGAACTGGCGAGCGCCTCTTCGTAGGCAAGATGGATACGTTCAAACAGATCGTTGACAAAACGCGCGTAGGCATTGTTGGCGATAGTCGGCTTGAGTACGCGTGAACACATCATCGGTGACAAGGTCAGCGCGATAATAGTCGAAATGATGATCGTGCCGACCAGGGTAAAGGCAAACTCCTTGAACAGCACCCCGGTCAAACCACCGAGCAAACCGATCGGCGCGTACACCACGCACAGTACAATCGTGGTTGCGATGACGGGTTTGGCGATTTCCCTGGCACCCTGAAGTGCGGCCTGAAACGGACGCAAGCCTTCACCGATATGTCGATAGATATTCTCCACCACCAGGATTGCATCGTCGACCAACAAGCCGATCGCCATTACCATCGCCAGCAGGGTTAACAGGTTGATCGAATATCCCATTATCTGCATGTAAAACAAAACACCTATGATCGACAGCGGGATGGTAACCAGCGGGATCAGGGTCGAGCGGAATGATCCGAGGAATAAAAAGATGATGATCACGACGATAATCGAAGCCTGTGCCAGGGTCAGAATCACCTCGTTGATGGAAGCCTGGATAAACTCGGTGGAGTCATAGGCAATCGCAACCTGGAGGCCGGGTGGAAACGAGCTCTTCATCTTTTCCAGTTCGGCGGTGACCAACTTGATAGTGGTCAACGGGTTACCGTCGGTAGTGCCGTTGATGCCGATATAAATCGAAGGCACGTTGTCGAACATGACGAGCGAGTCATAATTCTCGGCACCCAGTTCGATATCGGCGACGTCTCCGAGTCGCACCTTGTTTTCGCCTTCTTCGCGGATGATGAAGCGTTTAAAGACGTCCGGGTCGCTGCTGTCGGTGACCGCATTGACATCTGTTTGCACCAGTTGTCCACGCGTCTGTCCGGCCGCCGACTGGTAATTTTCGGAACCTATGGCGTTGACGATATCAGCCGCAGATACCTGTTGCGCGGCCATCCGAACCGGGTCCATCCAGACCCTCATCGAATAGGTTTTACCACCCAGGATCTCGGCCTCGGCAACACCTTTAACAGTGGCAAGTGCCGGTTGGATGGTTCTTAACAGGTAATCGGTGACTTCAACGTCCGAAAGTGTCTCGCTGTAAAATCCATAGTAAGCCAGGGCAAACCCTTCGGCCGACTGCTTGGCGATAACCGGGTCTTCGGCCTCTATCGGCAGTTCCCCTCGAATCGATGATACCTTGGTACTCACCTCGGTTAGCGCAACATCTGCGTCTTCCCCGAGTTTCATATGCACTTCGACGATGGATACGCTATTGCTGCTGCTGGAGCGTACGAAATCGATGCCGACCGTACTGGCGACTACTTGCTGAACCGGTGTGCTGATAAATCCCTGGATCAGTTCCGCGCTGGCGCCAGGATAGGCCGTGGTAATAGAAATTACCGAGGTTTCGAGCTCGGGATACTGCCGCACCTGGGTGTTGAAAAATGCCTGGACGCCCAGTAATACGATCATCGTGCTGATCACCAGGGACAACACCGGTCGCTTGATAAAATAATCGGTTAGCATTGCGGCTTACTGATTTGTAGCTTTGTATTCTGGCACGTCATCGACGATGGCGACGCGTAAGCTGGGGTAGAGTTTGAGCTGTCCGGCAGTCACCACGACGTCACCCTCGTTGATACCGGTTTTCACACCGGCTACCCCGTCGTTACGATAAGCGACATCAACCTGGCGCGCTGCCAGCCGATAATCGGGTTCCGGGTCTTCGTTACTGGCCGGAGGCTTCTCGAGGATATAGACGGCTTCACCGTAAATGTTGTAAAAGACTGCCGTTTCCGGGATCGTTAATACGTCCATCTTTTTTCTCGAACGAACGCTCATGTCAGCAAACATGCCCGGTGCCAGCAAGCGACTGCGATTGTCTACGACCGCACGAACAGTCACGTTGCGCGTATTGGCATCGAGTTGTGGATTCCAGGTTTCCACCTGTGCAGTGAAGACCCGATCCGGGTAGGAACGTACGCGAAATTCGATCGTTTGCGAGACCACCAGGTCTTTAAAATTCACCTCGGGCAGGGTGAAGTCGATATATAGCTGGTCGAGTGACAACAGTGTGACGATGGTATCGCCCGGCGCGACGTATTGGCCTGGATCAACCTGGCGTATACCCAGTTGTCCCGTAAATGGTGCGAAAATACGCTTTTTAGCGAGCGCAACCTCGGCGACCCTGACATCGGCCTCGGAGATGTCGACCAGCGAAGCCTGGGTGTCGATATCGTTCTTGGTCACAAAGGACTGGTCTTTAAGTTTGAGTAGACGCTGATACTGGCTGTCGTCTGAACTCAACTTCGCCTGTGCCGACTCCAGGTTCGCCATTTCGGTCCGATTGTCCAGTTCTACCAGTAACGATTTCTGCTCAACCTCGTCACCCGAATCGAAATTGATCGATTTGATTATTCCTGAAACTTCGGTCGTAACATCGACTCCCTGGAAGGCTACCAGCGTGCCGACTGCTCTGACACGACGATTCCACTGGCTCGCCTCGGCGGTTGCCACGGTGACGCTAATCGGAGGTGGGACCTGGCTACCCTGTTCGATCTGTGCCTGAATTTGCCCGATTTTCAGGTATGCCAGCACCGCGACCATCGCTACTACCACTACTATTACCAATAACAGCCTGAGCCAGAGCCGCGGCTTACGTGTTGCTTGTTGTTCTGACACCCTGTCTATACCCTTTTTATCTTAGCCCGGAAATTTCACAAATTTGTGCGAATATCGCGCAGGATATTGATATCACAAGGAAATTCCCGAAGAAGTCTCGTATCAGTGATTACCAGCGACTGAGGAAATATTTCTTGTGGAATCAATAGACAAGTGAGGTCGTGCATAATTTGTGAATTTTCCGGGTTAGGTTGTGTAATCGAAAAATAACTCGTTATCTGTGCCTTTTTGACAGTTCAAACACGGCCCGTTTCCGTGGCCGCGGTATTCTATATCGAATTCAGGCAAAACCCACCTGTTTTCGGATGTTTATTCCAATTCAATGCCGGGGGTGGTGCCACAGTTGCACCAATCGTTTCTTAAAATTGTATCCCCCTGTGCAAATTTCTACCCTGCCTGCATTGGCGCCTGCTAACAGCCACCTATGCACATTTCCGGTAAGCCATCACCCAATGTCGTAAGTGGGCCTCTTGTTCAGAAAAAGGATAAGTGCGGAAAAGCAGCGACTGATCGAGTTTTTCCCACTGTCCGGCGACATCCAGCTCGATTATTTTCTGTTTGAATCCATACTCTTCATAGGCGATCGACGAAAGTGAGAAAACGATTATGCCCTGCGCACGGATAAGCTTGAGGATGCCATCTAAAGACTCACAGGGTGCGTGACCGTGGGTTAGCACACCGGCGGCTACAATCGCGTCATAACTGTTGTCAGCCAGAGCGATCTGGGTGCCCAGGTAAAGTTGATGTATTTGCTGATAGACCTCTTTTCTTTGTGCAACCGCGAGCATCCCGGAGGAAGGGTCGAGACCATCGATATTACGATATCCCAGCTGGTGCAGGACCAGTGCCATGTTACCGGTGCCGCAGCCGGCATCGAGTATTCTGGCATCGTAGTCCGCTAGATGACGAGCAACCAGCCCGGTTGCAATCGCGATATAGGGGTTGCCGCTCGCCCAGAGTTGCTGGTCGTAGTCCTGTGCCCATTGGTCGTACAATGACTCCAGTGTTTTATGCTCGCCGTCCGCTTGATATACGCGCTGTAGCCAGGTTTCGAGATCATCCATAAAATACTCCTTGCAAGTCACCATAATTATCAGCAGATTATGCCTTAAATATTTTAACTCAAGTGTCGGATATCGAAGTGAGTTCTGAAAAAGCAGCATTAGTAGCGGGTGACTGTTGGGCCAACGGTCTCGAAACCTGTGACGGCTTAGCGAATCGGCAGGCGATTTCTGTCGTAAATCCGAAATGATTGACTGGTAGACACCGTCTTGCAACTGAATCTACTCGATCAGGATCGGCTCGATGGCAAACTCGGCAAGGCGATGCAATTTGCAATGGAAACCATTGTCACCGCCGCGCATATCGATCAGGCCGAGGCACTGATCGATATCAGTTTTGCGCACATAGACGCCTGTTTCTACAACGGTCGTGCGCATCTCGATTTCGTCAACTATATGCTGGAGTATGGCGCTACACTGGCGGTGCCATCCTGGACCAATAGTGGACTGGTTGCGCTTAATGATCTCTCCATCCGCGATCCTCTGACCAGCCGCGAAATGGATGAAGCCAGGCAGTTGATGCAGGCTTACGTCAAACTGGGGTGTAATCCGGTCTGGACCTGTGCCCCCTATCAATTGCCGGGTAGACCTGAACTCGGTGCGCATATCGTCGGATCCGAATCGAATGCGGTCAGCTTTTATAACTCGGTGATCGGTGCACGCACCAACAAATATGGCGATTACCTCGATGTTTGTGCGGCGATTACGGGACGTGTCCCTTTTTGCAAATTACATCGAGATGAGGGGCGTGCTGCTGAAATTTTGTACGATGTCAGCAAGATTCCCCAATCGATTCGAGACAACGATCTGTTTTACCATTTGCTCGGCCACGCGATTGGTCGCAAATGCGGTCATCGGGTACCTGCGATCATGGGTTTGTCGGCAAACTGCAACGAAGATGATTTGAAGGCGATCAGTGCCGCAGGTAGTTCTTCTGGCAGTGTGCCGCTATTTCATGCGATCGGAATCACACCCGAAGCGCCGACCCTGGAAAGCGCTTTCCAGAATAATCCGATTCAACAGACGATCAAATTGAACCTCGATGACTTACGTCAGGCGCGTAACGAGCTCGGAACAAATTCCGATCAAGTACTAGCCGGAATTGCACTCGGCACGCCTCATTTTTCCTATACCGAGTTCGAGCGACTGATCAATCTTCTCGGTCGACGTTGCATAGCGCCTGGCCTGGTTTTTTATCTGACCACGAGCCGACATGTATTACGGCAGGTGGAGCAGCAAGGTTGGGCGAATGTGTTAGAGCAGGCAGGTGTGAAAATAATCACCGATACCTGTACCTATTTTTCACCGGCAGTTAATGGATTGTGCGGGAAAATCATGACCAATTCGGCCAAATGGGCTTATTACGCGCCTGGCATGCTGCCGGTAGAAGTCTTGATCGGTAGCCTCGCTGAATGCGTCGAATCCGCGGTAACAGGGCAGGTAACACTGGATCCATGGGAAGGTTTATGAGCATCGATATCGAAGCCAGGGTTTTAATTGCCGGTGAAGCCAGCGGTACCGCCCTGGTGCTCGACGATACGCTCAGTTTCTGGGGCGGATTCAACCCCGGGAACGGTGAAATTATCGATGTTCACCACCCTCAGTATCAACAATTTGTGGGAGGACGGATTTTATGCATAGCCGAGAGCCGGGGTTCCGCGGGGACACCGGGTGGTATTGCCGAGACCTTGCGTAACGGTAGCGGTCCGTTAGCTTTCGTGCTTGGCGAACGCGATGTCAACATCGGCATCGGTACACTGGTGGCTAATCGGCTCTACGACCTGGAAATCCCGGTGCTCGAAGTCTCGACTGCGATCATGAAACAATTGCACAGCGGCGATCGACTGGAAATAAATCGGCAAGGAATTATATCAATCACCAATCGGAGCTGAACGGTGTCAATTGGCGCCAGTGGCTCTTACATAGGACGGAAAGCATCGATTTTCGAAA
>JAAESG010000239.1 GCA_024229615.1 Gammaproteobacteria bacterium
AAAAAGACATACAACGGCGCGTTGGTGGGCGAGACTCTGGCGCGACGGCGAGGTTTCAAAGTGGGTGATACCTTCAAAACGTCCAATGTGCAAAACGAAGTGTCCGGCATATTTCGCTCTGATGAACCTCAGAATCAAAATGTTGCGTATGTGCACCTGAAAGCTCTACAGCAGGCCGCCGATAAGAAGTTTGGGATCGTCACCCAGTTTCAGGTCAAGGTTGACGACCCGGCCCGGATGGACGAAGTGGCGGCCGCCATTGACGATGAATTCGCAATTGAACAGGAACCGACTACCACTCGCTCGGAAAAAGCCTTTGTTGCCCATGCGGCCGGCGACCTGATCGAACTGATAAAATTCACCCGATACCTTGGATGGGGCTGCTTGTTCGCCGTACTGGCCCTGGTGGGCAACGCTATTGTCCTTTCGGTCCAGGACCGTGTCAAAGAGCATGCAATCTTCCAGACATTGGGTTTCACAGGAAATCTGATAGGCCGTCTGATTATCGCCGAAGGTATTCTGGTCGGCCTGCTCGGAGGGGGCGTCGGTACCCTGGGCGCCGTGGGCATTTTATATTGGAAGCAACTGAGTCTTTCCGTGGATGGGCTGAGTATTCCCATTTCAGCCGGAGCTACCTTGCTGATCACGGGCCTGGGTATTTCGTTAGCGATGGGTGTGGTCGCCGGTTTGGTGCCGGCTTGGCAGGCCTCGCGTCATGAGATTGCCAGTTGTTTTAGGGCGGTATGAAAAGTGAATAGTTACCAAGAAATAACCATGAATTCCAAAGAGAAACTTTATGCGACGATTACGTTTTGAATATGCCGTGCGTAATTTAGGCCGGTCTCCGACGCGCTTGGTGCTGAGTGTTTTGGGCAGCGTGCTGGTGGTGATGCTGGTCATTACCGCTGCGGCGTTCGTGCGCGGGATAGAAACGAGTCTGATCAGCAGCGGTTCGGAAAAGAACATCATGCTGCTGGGCGTGGGAAGCGAAGAAAGTATCGAACGCAGCGAAATCACCCCCGCGGCGCCGAGTATGGTCACCGCCAGTGTCCCCGGGATCAAAACGCGCCTGGGCATTCCTTATGTTTCGCCGGAAGTGCACATGGCAATGATGTTTGCCGAAGATGCCGGGCGGGAGGCCGACATGAGAGCGGTAGTTCGAGGTATTACACCGTCGGCCTTTTTAGTGCATGACCAGGTGCGAATCATCGCTGGGCGAGCCCCGGAGCAGGGCAAAGATGAAATCATGGTCGGACAATTAACCGCGGCCCGAATGGGTTTGCCGAGCGAGCGGCTTGGAGTGGGAAACACCGTCTGGTTCGATAATCGTCCCTGGACAATCGTTGGAAATTTCACAGCTCCGGGCACGGTGATGGACGCTGAAATATGGTGCCCCATAAGCGACCTGCTGATCGCCGCCAAACGTGACAGCTATTCCTGCATAGTGCTCACGCTCGACACCGCCGAACTAGCCGATGTCGAGGAGTTTGCCGCGACACGCCTGGACTTGGAACTGGCGGTCATGCCGGAAAAGCAGTATTATAAGAAACTCATCGAGTTTTATAAACCGGTGCGGTGGATGATCTGGATCACGGCTGTGCTGATCGCCACCGGAGGCATGTTCGGCGGGCTCAATACCATGTACGCCGCATTTTC
>JAAESG010000240.1 GCA_024229615.1 Gammaproteobacteria bacterium
CGTACCCATTGGGTGAGTTCCTGTAAGGCTTCGGTATAACGCTCGGCGTAATCAAAAATAATAAAACCTTGCATGCGTGCTCGTTTTACCAGGAGATGGCGCTCAATCCGAGGACCCTCAGGAATCGGCTCCCAGTTGGCGATCGACGCAGTGCCACAGATCACAACTCGAGCGCCCACTCTTAGGTGTTTCAGTACTCCATCGCTGATCGTTCCGGCTGTGTTGTCGTAATAAACGTCAACACCTTCCGGGCAGGCTGCGGCCAGCGCCGAGTCAAGATTATCCGCTTTGTAGTCGATGGCCGTATCGTAGCGAAACTCATCACGGCATATCCGCGCCTTCTCAGGCCCCCCCGTGATCCCGACCGTGCGGCAACCTTTTATTTTGGCAATTTGACCGACACACGAGCCTACCGCACCTGCGGCAGTCGAAACCACCACTGTTTCACCGGTTTTGGGCTGACCGATTTCCTGCAACCCGAAATAGGCGGTCAGACCATTCAAGCCAAGGACGCCGAGTGACGTTGAGATAGGCAAGTCGGTTTCGGTGATCTTTCGTTGGATCACCTTGA
>JAAESG010000241.1 GCA_024229615.1 Gammaproteobacteria bacterium
AATCTATGAGAGGATAGCGCCAAAGTATACCCGATTGGTAGACCTTTTAACGATGGTAAACCGTGGATAAGGACCGCATCAAACAACAACTGGAATCCGAACAGAAAGCATGGATCCGATGGATCGATGCCTTCGTGGTACTCATTGGTACATTGGCGATAGCGGTTGTTTTTTTTGTGTTGCCACTGAAAATCGAAGCTCGATTGCTGCAATACAGTTTTATCGAGAGCCTGGTCTGTACCCCGGTCATCGCCTACATGATGTACCGGGCAACTAATATCTCTCGACCTGAGAGAATCGCCATACCTGGTCTGGTTTTGGTCGCGGTAATAGCGTTGATGATCGCCGCGATCGAATCGAGCAATAATTTATGACTATCGTGATTACCGATATCGTAATCGCATTGGTTGCGCTGTTGCATGTCGCCTTCCTGGTGCTGGAAATGTTCCTCTGGGGAAAACCGCTGGGAATGCGCGTTTTCAGGCAAACCGCCGAGCGCGCCACGATCACCTGCGTGCTGGCGGCGAACCAGGGCTTATACAACGGCTTTCTCGCGGCGGCACTGGTCTGGGGTTTGATCCTGGGTAGTAAAAAGGTAACGCGATTTAAATTTTCTTTCTCAGCTGTGTTGTCATCGCCGGGATTTATGGTGGTGCCAGTGTGAGTCGCAGAATCCTGTGGATTCAGGCGATACCGGCGGTAATCGTCCTGCTATTGATAGTTTCGCAGTGAAACGCCCGCGACATCAATGTTGTTAGCTGCCTGGTCGTAGATTACCCTAAGGCCTTTATATTGAAGAGTTTATTGGCATGAAAATCACCATCGCAGAGCACAGCTTCGACGCAGTTTTCGAAGAGGACAAATCACCGGCAAGCTGCGCCGCGTTTCAGGCAGCGATGCCGTTCGCGAGCCAGATAGTACATGTACGCTGGAGCGGCGAAGGGGTCTGGATACCACTCGGTGACATGGATTTTGCACTCGGCTACGAAGACGCAACCGCCTATCCCGCACCTGGCCAGATTCTGTTGTATCCAAAGGGCAAGAGCGAGACCGAAATCCTGATCGCTTACGGCAGTGTGCACTTTGCCTCCAAAGCGGGCACGCTGGCCGGTAATCATTTCGCCACGATCACCGGTGACCTCGCCAAATTGCGTGAAGTCGGCGTTTCCACGCTGTGGCAAGGCGCCAAATCCATACTGTTTGAAGCCTGAGTGTTGATTGAGCAGAATTACCGAAATCAAGACCACGCTCGACGGCATACGCAAGGAATTTGAATGTGAACTGCTGAAACACGAGCGCGACGAGCTGATCGTTATCTATCGCATGCGGGAAGACGTGCAGCTCGAAGACCTGCTGCTGCGCAAACATACGCTCAGCCTGGGTTATTTTTGGGAAGAGCGAAATTACAACGTCTATCATTGGGTTGACGACAATCGGCAAACCTTGGCGTTATACTTTAATATTTGCGACAACACCCGCATATCTACAAATCGGATCGCCTGGCGCGACCTGACCGTGGATATTTTGATTACACCGGATCTGCGATGCCGTGTACTGGATGAAGACGAATTACCCGATGACATTGACGACGACCTGCTCCGCCTCATTAACACAACCCGCGACCTGTTGTGCGTCGACCCGGCGCAGTTGTTACGCGAATTCGATATTAGCAGCCGAGCGCTTCTCGCGGAGGTTTGATCATGCCGCTTGAACTCTGGCTCGCCTACGTCGCCACCAGCACGGTAGTGCTGGCCATTCCCGGTCCGACTATTTTACTGGTGTTGAGCTATTCGATCGCACAGGGCCGCAGGGCAACTCTGCCGGTGGTCGCCGGTGTCGCACTCGGCGATTCGGTCGCGATCACGCTGTCATTGGTCGGCCTCGGCACCCTGCTCGCGGCGTCGGCATTCTGGTTTACCGTGATCAAGTGGATGGGAGGGCTTTACCTGATCTACCTTGGCCTGAAACTGTTGCATACAGCGGCCAGACCCACGCCGACACAATCGGAACAAGCCGATCAAATGGGAGAATCCCCGGTGCGTAAGTTGTTCGGCAGCGCATTTATCGTGACCGCACTGAACCCCAAGAGCATCGTATTTTTTATTGCCTTGCTGCCGCAGTTCATCAGTTCAGCTCACCCGGTGGTGCCGCAGTTGTGGATTCTTGGGGTGACGTTTGTCGTACTCGCAACCGCCGGCGCCACCAGTTACGCACTGTTCGCAACTACGATTCGTCGTTTTCTGGCGTCATCACGTGCGCAGAAAACCTATGGCCTGGTCGGTGGCGGCCTCCTCTGCGGTGCAGGTGTCTGGGCGCTAAGCGCCAAGCGTGTCGTTGCGACCCTATGACCTGCCAACGAATCATCAATGGCCTGGTCTGTTGCTGCCTGCTGCTGGCATTATCCGGCTGTGGCAATAAGGGTCCCCTGGTGTTACCCGAGGAAGAAGCAAAAAAGAGCAAGAGCGAGAATAACTAGAAGTGGATCATTTCGAATACAAAAAGGGCGAGCTGTATTGTGAAGACGTTGCCATTTCCGCGCTCGCGCAGGAATATGGAACACCCTTGTTCGTTTACTCGCGGGCGACTCTGGAACGCCATTGGCACGCGTTCGACAATGCACTTCAAGGACTGGACCATCTGGTCTGTTACGCGGTCAAAGCGAATTCCAACCTGGCCATCCTGAATCTGCTGGCGAGGCTCGGTTCGGGTTTCGATATCGTCTCCGGCGGAGAACTGCAACGCGTGCTGCAAGCCGGTGGGAAACCCGAGAGTATCGTCTTCTCCGGCGTCGGAAAGCAGGCGGGTGAAATAGAAGCCGCGCTCGAAGCCGACATTCTCTGTTTCAATGTCGAGTCCGAACAGGAACTCGATCGTATCAACGAGCTTGCAGGTCTCGCGGGTAAAATCGCGCGGGTTTCATTTCGAGTTAACCCGGACGTCGACGCCAAAACCCACCCCTATATCTCCACCGGACTCAAAGACAACAAGTTTGGTGTTGCTTTCACCGACGCGGAACAGGTCTACCTGAAGGCATCCAGGCTCGAAAACATCGAGACCATCGGCATGGATTGTCATATCGGATCACAGTTGACCGAGTTGTCGCCCTATATCGACACCTTTGACAGATTGCTGGATTTGATCGGCAGGCTGCGTGCACAAGGCATCAATATTCATCACCTGGATCTCGGCGGCGGCCTCGGTATCCGCTATCGCGACGAAGAACCGCCGCTTCCGGCGGAGTGGGTCAACGCCTTGCACGGTCGCCTGAAAGAATTCGCCGGGACTATTGTGGTCGAACCCGGGCGCGCAATTGCAGGCAATGCCGGCATTCTGGTGAGCCGCGTAAACTATTTGAAACATGGTGCAGATAAAAATTTTGCGGTCATCGACGCCGCCATGAATGACCTCATCAGGCCGTCGTTGTATGGCGCCTGGCAGGATATCGTCCGTGTCGAGCAACACAGCGATGCTGCCGAGGAGGTTTATGACGTGGTCGGTGCCATTTGCGAATCGAGCGATTTCCTGGGTAAAGATCGCACCCTGAAACTGCACCAAAATGACTTGCTAGCGATCCGCTCCTGTGGCGCTTATGCCTTTGGTATGGCGTCTAATTACAATACGCGCACGCGCGCGGCAGAAGTCATGGTCGATGGGGATCAGCACTACTGTGTGCGCGAGCGAGAACAGTTTGCGGACCTGATTCGTGGCGAGTCACTGCTGCCATGAAACTGAAGTTCGCCAAGATGCATGGGCTCGGTAACGATTTTGTCGTCATAGATGCAATCAATCAACGTTTCGATGCTCGCCCCGAGCTGGTTAAAAGCTGGGCCGATCGGTTCGATGGCATCGGTTTCGATCAAATGCTGATTGTGGAGAAACCGTTGAGTGATGCGGCCGTATTCAGTTATCGAATTTACAACGCCGATGGCGGTGAAGTTTCACAATGTGGTAATGGTGCGCGTTGCTTCGCACGTTTCGTGCGCGAACAGGGTTTGACCGACCTGGATGTTATCCCGGTGGAAACCAATACCGGGCTATTGAAGCTCGAAGCAATCGACAGCACACACTACCGGGTCGACATGGGTGTGCCGCAATTCGAGCCAGCCGATATCCCACTGCGCGCCGAACAGCGAGAAGACCTTTACAACACCGAGTTCGATGGCCGGGAAATCAGTTTCAGTGCGCTGGCGATTGGCAATCCGCATATGGTGATACAGGTGATAGACGTTAAAAACGCCGAGCTCGAAACCATGGGACCCTACTTCGAGGCGCATATGATGTTCCCTGAGCGCGCCAATATCGGTTTCATGCAAGTTATCGATCGCGAAACTTTCAAGTTACGGGTTTTCGAACGTGGCGTCGGCGAAACCCTAGCCTGTGGCAGTGGTGCCTGCGCGGCGATGTCGGTCGGGGTGCAGCTCGGATTGCTCGACGCGAACGCAAAAGCCATTTTGTTGGGTGGCGAACTCAATCTGGAATGGCAAGGCAACGCAAACCCCGTTATGATGACAGGCGCAACAGCAATGGTTTATCAGGGCGAAATCGAATATGAGTAAAGTATCGGCTGAACAGCAGCAATCCGACCAGACTGAAGAAGCAAAAGTGATCCAGTACCTGCAGCAAAACCCCGAAGTATTGCTGGCTTACCCCGAGGTTTTTTCCTCTCTCGCTATCCCGCATAAGACCGACGGTGCAACCTCGCTGGTGGAACGACAACTCAAGCTGATACGCGATGAAAATACTTCGCTGAAAGCCAAAATCGATGAATTGGTCGGCATCGCCAGAGAAAATGAAGAGTTGAACCAGCGTTTTCATCGGCTCGCACTGGAGTTAATGAGCACCGAACAGTTGCACGACGTGCTGGCGATGGTGCAAGACCAGGTGCAAACCTTTTTCTATACCGATTTCGTCTGTTTCCGGTTTTTACCCAACGTGGGCGAGGCCGGCCCTATTCTCGACGGCCTTTATCTCAACGCCGACAGTGGTATCGTCGACAGCGTCAAACCCTGGCTTAGCGCGCGTAAACCCGTTTGTGGTAACCAGGACGAAAAAATCAACCAGGAGTTGTTCGGCGCCGATATGCGAATCGGTTCCAGCGCGCTGATTCCGCTCTATCACACCGGTGACCTCGGCCTGTTATGCCTCGGTAGCGTCAGTGCCGACCGCTTCGGCCTCAGCATGGGTACCATCTTCCTGCAGCAGCTGGGTGAACTGGTCAGTAATCGTCTGAAGAACCTGCTGCAGGTGGAGTAAGTCCGATGAACGAATATCTGGAACCGTTCATCCAGATGTTACGTAGCGAGAAATACTACTCCCCGCACACCTGTAGCAATTACCGCCGCGACCTGAAACTGTTTCAGGATTACCTGCAGCAGCATGCCATCGAGAGCTGGCAGCAGGTTGGTTACTCCGAAGTCAGCGGATTCGCCGCCCAACGCCACCGCCAGGGGCGTAAGAGCCGCACCATTCAGCGCGAACTCTCGTCGATCCGGAGTTTTTTCCAGCATTTGATTCAAAACGAAGTGATTGCAAAAAACCCGGCTCGCGAAGTCAGTGCGCCAAAAAGTGACAAGCCCCTGCCGAAGACTTGCGACGCCGAAAGTATCGATCGGCTGCTTGGCGTTAACGACGGCAGCGATGGCCTGCTGGTTCGCGACGTTGCTATGTTTGAGTTGATTTACTCCTCCGGCCTGCGCCTCGCCGAACTGATCAATATCGATCTCGACGATATCGACCTGGCCGAACAGCAACTGGTGGTCACCGGTAAGGGCAACAAGACTCGCTACTTGCCGATCGGCAGTAAAGCCGTGAAAGCAGTTAAAAAATGGCTCAAGCTACGCCCTGATTACAGCCGGGATATCAAGCAGCCAGCCTTGTTTCTGAGCAAACTGGGCAAGCGAATTTCGCCACGCAACGTGCAAGCCCGACTCAGCCAGTTGATTCAGCGCCAGGCGCTCGATCAACACTTATCGCCCCATACGCTGCGTCACTCCTTCGCCACGCATCTGCTCGAATCCAGTTCGGATTTGCGAGCGGTCCAGGAGCTGCTTGGCCACGTCAACATAGCGACAACCCAGGTTTATACTCATCTCGATTTTCAACACCTGGCCAGTGTCTACGATGCTGCTCATCCACGCGCAAAACGTAAGTGACGCCGCAGGCGTCATCCAGGAATTTAAATGCTCAATAGATTTCAGGACCTAATAAACGGTGAAAGTTTTCGCGAAGTAAACCGCAGGCGGCGTAGCCGCCGAGGCATTCGTGAAAACTTTCACCGTTTAT
>JAAESG010000242.1 GCA_024229615.1 Gammaproteobacteria bacterium
ACATGAACAGGATGAATCGGCGCCCCCATTGCGCAGCCTGCAAATTGACGACAATTTCAAAATCAAATCGGTCCGCAGCCCCAGTCTTTCGCCCGACGGAAAACTGCTCGCCTATACCGTCACCACCCGTAATTACGAAGAGAACAGCTCAAAAACACGTATCTGGATGATGACGACCAAAGGCGGCGACCCCATCCCGATGACAGCCGAAGTGGTTTCCTCCCGGGCGCCAGCATTTAGCCGTGATGGGAAACGGCTCTACTTTGTCTCGGCGCGCAACGATGGTGAATCTCAGATTTGGTTCCTCGATCTTGTCAACGGCGGCGAAGCGCAGCAATTGACCGATCTTGATCGCGGCATCGGTACAATCAACTTCTCCCGCGACGAGAAGAAGCTGCTCCTAACACTCACAGATTCCGGCCCCGACAAGGACTCCGAAAAAAAATGGATAAAGGGAAAACCCTGGGTGATCGACCGCATCCAGTTCAAGGAGGATTACACCGGTTATCTCGATCGGCGACGCGATCACATCTACGTATATGACATCGAATCGAAAGGACTTACCCAAGTCACCTCCGGCGATTATGACGATTCTAGTCCCGCGTGGTCGCCCGATGGAAAAACCATCGCCTTTGTCAGCAATCGGACCGAAGAGCCTGATACTAACTACAATAACAGCATATGGCTTGTGGATGCGGACAATGCCGATAAAGGTAAGAACCTGGTTCAATTGACCACTTCCCCGGGTACCGAAAATTCTCCAACATGGCATCCCACTGGTAATACCATTGCCTATGTTTCAGTTCCCGATGTATTGGGCAGCCATTACGCCACCAACCATCTTGCGGTGATCGATATTCACGGTGGCGAACCCAGGCTCCTTACCAAGGAACTCGACCGTAACGTCTCGGGTCTCAAGTTCTCTAGAGACGGAAAGTACATCTACTTCGAACTCGAGGACAGCGCAGAGAATCACATCGCGCGCATCCCCGCAGCAGGTGGCGGGATCACCCGACCCATCTCGGGCCAAATCAGCGCTGGCGGTTACTCACTCGCTGACAACGGGGCGCTGGTTGCGCGGATCAGTATGCCGAAGCTTCCCGGTGAGCTGTTCATCGCCGATCAGGATGGTCTGCGCCAGCTGACCCACGTCAACGAGGAGTTGTTCTCTCAGATCAAGCTCGGTGAGACCGAAGAAGTCCATTTCAAGAGCTACGACGGCATCGAAATTGAAGGATTCATCACCAAGCCCCCTTCGTTCAATGCTGCTTCTCGCTATCCCACGCTCTTGCTCATTCACGGCGGCCCCGTCAGTCAATACAGTTACAGCTTCTCTTTCGAAGCCCAGCTCTTTGCCGCGAACGGTTACGTGGTAGTACGTACCAATCCGCGTGGCTCCTCCGGCTATGGCCGAGATTTCTGCTTTGCGCTGTATCAGAGTGATGGCGAGAAGGAGTACCGTGACGTCCTGGCTGGTGTCGATCACGCGATCGAGCTCGGTTACTCAGACCCCGACCGGCTCGGTGTTGGCGGCTACTCGTATGGCGGTGAACTGACCAACCACATCATCACCCAGACCGATCGCTTCAAAGGCGCCGTTAGCGG
>JAAESG010000243.1 GCA_024229615.1 Gammaproteobacteria bacterium
ACGAAAATCCCAATGATTCAGGCCCGAAGGGCTGGGTGCTGGAAGGGATGACCATTCAAAACTGTGTCGCGGACATACACGACCGGTTCTCCTATGCTGGGGCGGCGTTCAATATGTTGGATGATTTTGCAGATAACGATGCCGATGCCAGCGGAGGTCTCAGTTCTGAAGAGGCTGATGCCGATGTTGGTGCTATTCGTCTCGCAGGTGCAGATGGGACGGAAGGTACCGAAGATGACGACCTCCACCGTTTCACAGCCATGGATGCCGACGGCAATGGTGAACTCAGCGAGGCGGAACTGAGCGACCAATTACTCTCTGCGGAAGATGAATTCGCCGATGAAGATGGCGACGGCGGCGCGATAACTATCCATAATGAGTCAGTTGGTACTATTGCGAACTGCGATTTACTGAACAATCATACTCCTGCTGAAGGCGATGGAGATGACGGTGGTGCGATCAATATTACCGGTCGTTCGACGATTACCATTAACGACTGTTTCTTTAATGGCAACTATGCCTGTTCTCCGGATTCAGTCTCTATTGATGGTGCTGACGGTGACGCCGGTCATATCAAGGCGCAAGGCAATAACCTTACAAATGGATTCATCAATGTAGGAACTACGTTGATTATTAACCGCTGTGTTTTCCTCAATGGTAATGCCGAGGATGATGCCGGTGCGATACAGGCAAACGCACAAGGTATTGTGGTCCGAATCGACTCATGCTGGTTCGAAGGAAACACTGCCTGGGACAACGGTACGGTCCTGCAGTTCCCGAATGAAGACCAGAATGAGGCAACAGTGACAAACTGCGTTTTCACGAACAATATCACAAAGTCCGACAATTCTCCAGATCGTATGTGTGAGGTCAGGCGGAACACAAAATTCGTCAACTGTACATTTGTTGGCAACGTCCAGGAAGACCAGGACCTTATCTACAACAACGCCAACGATGCGGATGGCGATCATGATGGCACCGATGATGAGATGGCGGACATGACTCAGGTTATAAACTGTATCTTCGCCAACAATGTGGTTGGCAATGGCGACGATGTTCTGGGTTCCCGCAACGATAATTTTTCGATTGCTGCGACGAATTGCCTGTTCTTTAATAACACGCTTCAAAACGGCGACCCTGCCGATAATACGCAGAGGCCGGATGTAGAGACGGGTAGTGTTCTAACTGACCCGCTGTTAAGTGCTGATTTAGTTCCGATGGAAGGTTCAGAAGCCATTGATGGAGGAGTGGACCCGGCCACAGTCGATGTAACTCTGACGAATGACTATAATGGTGATACACGTCCGCAAGGGGCCGCCTATGACATCGGAGCGTTTGAAGTCGAATAGTTTTACCTGGTGGAATTGATGTTAGACTAATTAGATTCTCACTTTAGTGGGAATAGAATTAGGTGTTGTATTA
>JAAESG010000244.1 GCA_024229615.1 Gammaproteobacteria bacterium
AAGACTATGGCTGAACAGCGAACTAGCGTCTATTGGGGTTCGTCTAGGGGTCACATCCATCGTCCAGGGGTCAGACTCGCGTTCGACGCCCCGCCCAAGGGGCAGGCCGAAGAAGGGTTTGGATTAATTCGAGTCTGACCCCTAGACGTAGACGAACCCCAATAGACGCTAGTCCGCTGTTCAGCCATAGCCTTCGCATGCCCGGTACAGGGCCTCGACGGCAGTGCGATCGGCACCGAAGCGGCAGGACACCGCGCGCTGGTGCTCGAAGTACTTGCCCGTGACTTCCGCTCCGATCGCGTCCGTCGCGATCCAAGCCGGGGTGCTGGCCGCCTGATCCGGTGTCTCGTGACCGCCAAAGCCCAGATTCCGGCTCAGCGTGGATACGACGTCGCCGGGGTGACAGGCATTGACCGTCACTCGCCTATCCGCAAGGCGCTCGGCGAAGGCCACCGTCAACATCCTATCTGCCTGCTTCGATTGCCGGTAGGCCGCGTCGTTGTCGTAGCGGCGGCGCTCGAATTCCAGATCGTCCAGATCTAACCCGCCCGCCCAATAGCTCGCGACGTTGACGATGCGCGCTGGTGCCGATTCCACCAGGCGGTCTCTGAAACTGTTGATCATCCGGACGTAGCCGAGCACGTTGGTGGCGAACTGAACCTCAATGCCCTCTGCGTTCTCCTCCCGGCTCCGGGGCGTGGTCGCGGCATTGTTGACCAGCACATGAACGGGGCCCTTCCAGCGCGTGGCAAGCGCCGCAATGGAGTCACCTCGGGCCAGATCCACAACTTCATAGCGGAACTGCGGGTTGCCTGTTCGCTGCCGGATTTCTGCGACCGCCGCCTTTGCCTTCGCCGCATTGCGGCAAAGGAGTACGACCTCATGGTTCGGCAGGGACGCGATGCGGGCTGCGATCGCCTTACCGATCACCCCGGTCGCACCCGTCACCAGGGCAACGGATAACGATCCCTGATGTCGTGTAAGTACTTCCATAGATTTATATGTAATTCAAATTAAACGACGGCATTTAATAGTTAATTATCCAGCAACCTACAAATTTTCAGTTTTGCACCGTATGTTCTTGATCGATATACCCATCCGCCGGTAGCCTTTATGAAATTGTGCTATTCTAAAAAGAGGTGCAGGGTAACCCGATAACAAGGGTTATGCTGAAACGTGTATGAGGAGGTTACGATGGAAATCAAAGACATTGAAAATTACACGCTGTCTCACGACGAAATTCAACAGCTCGATGATATTGTGAAGGGCGACGATCCATATTACGTGCGTTACCGCGCTCATGCGATTCTTCTCATTTTTGGCGACCATCGTGATTTAGAGGACGTCGCCGATATTTTCAAGGTGCATATTAACACCATACGTAACTGGATCGAAAGATGGCTTCAGTTTAGGATCGATGGGTTATATGACCTGGCGGGGCGCGGTTCGAAACCGATCTTTACTGAAGCCGAGGAGAAATTGATTACGAAGTACGTGGAAGAAGAGCCACGTTCGTTGCGTCGGGTCGCCGCGATAGTCGAGAAGATGCTAGGCAAAAATGCGAGCATTGCGACACTCCGACGGATTATAAAGAAGCACGGCAAGTCTTGGAAAAGAAAACGAAAAATACCCAAACGCAAACCGACCAAAGAAGAATACGAACAAGGTTTGTCCGATTTACAAGAACTAAAAAATTTAGCGCAAGATGGCGAGTTCGATCTCTTTTACTTCGATGCCACCGGATTCACTTTACAGCCTTGCGTTCCTTATGCTTGGCAAAACATTGGAAAAGATGGCACGTTAGGGATCCCGTCGTCGAACTCGAAGCGAATCAATCTTCTCGGTTTCCTGAATCCGGCAACACACGAGCTTACTTGTTTTGAGCGCATCGGCAAGGTTAATAGCGATATATTCATTGACGTTGTCGATGCATTCTGCGACAACATCAGAAATCCCGTTGTTGTAGTATTAGATAATGCCTCAATTCACACAAGTAAATCGGTCGCAGCGAAGATCGAAGAATGGGACAAGCATGGTGTGACGCTGTATAATCTACCCCGGTATTCGCCCGAACTCAATACCATAGAAATAGTGTGGCGGAAAATAAAATACGAATGGGTTCCCAATTTGGCTTACACGAGCATTGAGGCGCTGGACTCCGCTATTAGCAATATCGTTCGCTTATTTGGATCTGAATATGATGTACAATTCAGCTAATACAGATTATTGTGTTGAAGTACTTACATGCCGCTCGTTTGATTCTAGAAAAACATAGTTGGAGGGTTCCAAAATGACTACCAAGCAATATATCGTCATGTTTAAGGATGAGTCTGTTGATCAGGCTACGGTAGCGAAGGTGTTGTCGGCGGACAGTGGCAAAATCGTCGATGGCATGTTGCTCATGGCCGGGGACACCGTACCGGCGTCCACGGACATACTCAGCTTCGAATCCCTGGGGGTCACCCTCGCATCGATGACCCAGACAGAGGCGAAAACGTTAAAAAAGGACCGGGCAATTCTGGACGTCATTGAGGACATCGAGGTCCACGCCCTGGGTGGTGGCGGAGATGGCGGCAATGACCTCGAAGCCTGGTTCAGCGCGGCCTACTCAGCTGGGTTCAAGGCTGGAAGCTCGGCCCATGGCGCGCATAGCCAGGAGGAGCTGGCCACCCCGTCGGCTACTGGCGCAGCTTCGGAAACTGACCGTGCCGCCAAGGAGTGGAATATCTACATGATCCGCGCCGACGATGTCTGGCCGCGAGTAACTGGCAGAGGTGTCAAAGTCGCGGTGATCGATACCGGCATCGACGAAGACCACCCGGCCCTGACCGTTCAGGACGGG
>JAAESG010000245.1 GCA_024229615.1 Gammaproteobacteria bacterium
GCCGTGGTTGACTTACCGCTTCGATCGCCGCGCTTGGACAAAGTTACAGAAGACCCTGTTGGGCAAAACGCTCTTGTTCACCGATAACGATGACTGGAGCGATGCCGAAATCGTGCGCGGTTACCGTGCCCAGCACCATGTCGAGACCGGCTTTCGCTGTATGAAAGACCCGCATCACATCTGTTTGCGCCCCCAGCACCACTGGACTGACCAGAAGATCGAGGTTCACGTCTTCTGCTGTGTGCTGGCGCTGATGCTGTGCAGCCTGTTGCGCCGCGAGCTGCAGCGTCAGGGCATCGATCTTTCGATTCCGGTATTGTTAGAGCAACTTGGAAAAATTCGGGAGGTGGGTGTCGTCTACCCGGCACAAGACAAGCGGCGTTCGCCGACTCTCAAAATGACGCTCTCACAAATGTCGGAACAGCAACAAACGCTGTACGACGCGCTCAACCTCGATCGCTATCTCCGCGCGTAGGTCATACGCAAAACACACTACAAGGCTTTGTAGAATAAGTATTTTTCAAAAACATGCGGTAAACTCGGGCTAGATGAACAACATTTTCTTCCTCATCTTCCGGCGCATGCGCTGGCCGTTGCTTACAATGGTGACGGCCTATTCCATTGCCGTACTCGGCCTGGTACTGGTTCCGGGCCAGCACGCGGATGGGGAAATCTGGCATATGGATTTTTTCCATGCCTTCTATTTCGTCAGCTTCATGTCCACCACCATACGGGCGCTCGTCGATTCTAGCCCGAGTTTACCGCATGTTTTTGAAAAATACTTATTCTACAAAGCCTTGTAGTGTGTTTTGCGTATGACCTACGCGCGGAGATAGCGATCGAGGTTGAGCGCGTCGTAC
>JAAESG010000246.1 GCA_024229615.1 Gammaproteobacteria bacterium
AAGCCTCAGCCGGAGAACAAGCCTCAGCAGGAGAACAAGCCTCAGCAGGAGAACAAGCCTCAGCAGGAGAACAAGCCTCAGCAGGAGAACAAGCCTCAGCCGGAGAACAAGCCTCAGCAGGAGAGCAAGCCTCAGCAGGAGAGCAAGCCTCAGCAGGAGAACAAGACTCAGCCGGAGAACAAGCCTCAGTCGGAGAACAAGCCTCAGTCGGAGAACAAGCCTCAACGCAAGAGCAAGCCCTCAAAAGATATCGCCGTGGATGAAAGTAAAAGAAAATCAGCTAAAACGGATGCCGAGCATTCAAAACCTGATTTACCGAAAAATGAGTCCAGCACCGATTCCGAATCTTCAAAACCGATAGCAGACAGAAATTCCAAACCCGATGTCGCTAATTCGGAAACCAGCCCAAAGGCTGATAGTGTTAAATCCGCAGTGAATAAGGCGTTTTCGACAGGTTCACCTGGTGTCGGGCAGGATTCCTGATATAAACTTTCACCCGAACCGATGACCTGGTTCGGGTGAAAAAGTGTTTATTTTTTCAGTTCGTTTAAAATTTGTTCGGTGATGTTGACTGAGTCACTCGCGTAGGCAATGCTGGCATCGGTGAAAATGAAATCATATCCATTATCACTACCGTAGGCCTGAATGATCGCCTTAATCGATACTTGCACCTTGCGTATCAATTCTTTTTGCTTCGCCTGTAGATCCTCTTTCAGAGATTGTTGTTCAAACTGAAAGCGACGCTTTTTCTGAATGATATTGTCTTCAGCCTTTTTCTTTTGCTCATCACTCATCACGGCACTATCGGTTTTGTAGGTTTTTTCCATCTGCTGAATATCCTGGGCAAGTTTGCGCAAGCTTTGTTCACGATCACCAAATTGCTGCTGCAATTCTGAATTGGCCGCGATTGCCTGCGGTGATTCTTCCAGCAGTATCTTCGAATTAATGAAGGCGGTCTTTCCAGCTGCGTTTACGCCTGCACTAAAAAGTGCAAGCAGAATCAATGTGGTCAATTTCATTCGTTGGTATCTCTATTATTGGTTTATGGCGGATTCTTGGTCTTTCAATCGTTGGTTAAGTAATTTCTCAACATTTTCTGCATCTTCAAACAGTTTTTTAATACTCTCTTCCGAGTACGGATTACCGATGTCTTCCGAATCGCTTTTGCTCTTGGTCGGGGTTGTTTCGGTACTATCAACCTCTTTTGGTGGTATTTTAACTGCCTGGATCACGTTTGCGTTGGGATCATAACCTTTGATCGTATATTCGATCCCCTGCGCCGGTGGCTCGCTGGTAAACTGAACGTTGCCATCGGCATCATACCATCGATAAAAAATATCTTGCCCATCGAAATTGCCGACCGAGGGTGCAAGATTTTTGGCATCCGAGAACCCCGGCATATCGGGCACGGAAAAATCAGGTAGGCTGAAATCAGAAAAACTCATCAGGGTTTTTCCGCTTTCGTTTTTCAAAATGGTAAATGGTAACAGCAATGCAATGAACAGCGCTGCAATCATTAGTTTTACGAACAGTTTCATCTGAGCGTCCGATTTCGCTATATTCCTGCAAAGTATAGCGTCTCAGCCCCGAATTTCCGTCATGCCGTGCATGTAAGGCAGCAATACGTCGGGAATTTCGATACTACCGTCGGCTCGTTGGTAGTTTTCCATGATCGCGAGCAGGGTTCTGCCGACTGCGAGACCGGATCCGTTCAGGGTATGAACCAATTCGGGCTTGCCGGTTTCCGGGTTACGCCAGCGAGCTTTCATACGTCGCGCCTGAAAATCGGTCATATTGCTACAGGATGAAATCTCGCGATAGGCATTTTGGCCAGGCAGCCAGACTTCCAGGTCATAGGTTTTAGTTGAGGCGAATCCCAGATCGCCGCCACAGAGGATGACCTTGCGGTAGGCGAGTCCCAGCAACTGCAGGATCGTTTCGGCGTGGCCGGTTAATTCCTCGAGTGCGTTCATCGACTCTCGTGGCTTGACGACTTGCACCAATTCTACCTTTTCGAACTGATGTTGCCGGATCATACCGCGGGTATCCTTGCCATAAGAACCGGCTTCTGATCTAAAACACGGAGTATGCGCAACAAACTTCAACGGAAGTTGTTTGGCTTCTACGATGCTGGCCGCAACAAAGTTGGTAACCGGTACTTCGGCGGTTGGTATCAGGTAAAGGTCGTGATTTTCCGATTCAATGTGAAACAGTTCTTCCTTGAACTTGGGTAGCTGTCCAGTACCGAAGAGCGAACTTTCATTCACCAGGTACGGGACATAGGTTTCGGTATAACCGTGTTGCAGGGTATGCTGGTTTAACATGAACTGGATCAGCGCACGATGCAGTGTCACCAGGGGTCCTGTCATGGTAACGAACCTGGCACCAGAAAGTTTTGCCGCACGTTCGAAATCTATACCGCCAATTGCCTGGCCGAGGTCTATGTGGTCTTTAGGCTCGAAATCAAAAACCGGTTTTTCACCCCAGGTCAACACCTGCGTATTATCCTCCTCGCTATTCCCCTGCGGTACCGACGCATCAGGTAGATTGGGAATCCCGAACAACAGACTGTCGAGCTGATCTTGCAATGCGCCCAATTCACCCTCTGCGTTTTTTAACTGATCTCCAAGGCTCGCCACTTCATCCAGTAAGGGTTGAATATCATCACCCTTTGCTTTCGCCTCACCGATTGCCCTGGAGCGGCTATTGCGTTGGCTTTGCAGGTTTTCGGTAGAGACCTGCAAAGATTTACGCCGCTCCTCGAGCTGATTGAAGGCGTCCACGTCAAAGTTGAAATTTTTCGTTTTAAGTTTCTCGACTACCATGTCGAGGTCGCTGCGTAGTATTTTAGAATCAAGCATCTCTAGATCAATTGTTTTGCGGTTACCAGGCCTGCCCAGGCGCCGAGAATACACAACATGGCGCTGAGCAGAATATATACAAAGGCCTTCATAATAGCGTCATTGCCGGCCAGTTGCAGGGTGTCCATGGCAAAGGTTGAAAAAGTGGTAAACGAGCCGAGGAAACCGGCCAGCAATCCAATTCTGATTTCTTCACCCACATTAAAACGATGTACCAGCAGTACCGATAAAAAGCCCATAACCAGCGATCCCAACAGGTTCACCATCAAGGTGCCATAGGGGAAATCCTGACCGAGCCATTGATAGGTCGTGGTCGATACCCAGTAACGGGAAACTGCACCCAGAGACCCGCCTACTGCGATGGCAATATAGATAGACATTTCAGGTTTGGATTAAAATACGATATTGTACCAGTCGTTAAGAAAGATGCACCCGCATCGGCAAGAATTAATCGGCCAGTTTCGCATATTTTCCGTTGACTAAATCAAACGACATCAAAAAGATCGGGCTCGGGCTCGGATTTCAACAAGTCGGCATCACCGATGTCGCGCTCGATCCACAGCATGAACATTATGCGCATTGGATCGCGCGTAATTATCACGGTGAAATGAGTTATATGGCTAGAAACGTAAGTAAGCGTTTGCACCCACCTGAACTGGTGCCGGATACGCTTTCGGTGATTTGCGTCCGGCTGGATTATCTGGTCGAGGAAAGAACAAATCCACTAGTACTGCTAGACCACGACAGGCTGGCTTATGTATCGCGCTACGCACTCGGACGTGATTATCATAAGCTGATGCGCAAGCGCCTGCAAAAATTCGCCAATGAAATTGGTCAGGCTTACGGCAGCATGGGGTATCGCGTGTTTACCGACAGTGCACCGGTACTGGAAAAGGCACTGGCCGTAAAAGCCGGCATTGGCTGGCAGGGAAAGCACAGTAATATACTGCATCGGAAACACGGATCCTGGTTTTTCCTGGGTGAGATTTTCACTGATATGTCGCTGGATATCGACGAACCACTGGAAAATCACTGTGGACGTTGCAGCAGTTGCATCGATGTCTGCCCTACCGCTGCCATCGTCGAGCCTTACCGGGTTGACGCGAGACGCTGTATTTCCTACCTGACAATCGAACATCGCTCCGAAATTCCGCTGGAATTTCGAGAGGCGATCGGCAACAGGATCTACGGTTGCGACGATTGTCAGTTAGTCTGTCCCTGGAATCGATTTGCGAGGTACACCAACGAACCAGATTTTCAACCCAGACATCGACTGGACACGATCTCACTGCTGGAATGCTATGCCTGGTCAGAGTTAGATTTTATGCGCAAAATGGAAGGATCCGCGATTCGTCGTATCGGTTACAAGAGCTGGCTACGTAATATCGTGATTGCGCTTGGAAATGCGGCCCACGATCCACATATAATGACAACATTAAAACGAGATTATGCCCAACATAATGGGTTTATCCAGTATCACATCGACTGGGCGCTACAACAACAGAGCAAAACAAGATGAAGCAATGGCACGATTTTGACGCAAAGCAAAGCAACATCCTCGCGGAATCTGATTTTATCTGTGCTGCGGATGAACTGGGTCTGATCCTGGTAAACGGTGAGGACGCGGCTGATTTCCTGCAAAACCAGTTGAGCAACGATATCGACCAGATTGACGAAACCTGTTTTCAAATGAGTTCCTATTCGACCCCGAAGGGACGAATGTTGGGGATATTCCGTGTCATTCAAATTTCTAACGGCTATATCCTGGTGACGCCCAAATCCATGGTTCTGTCATTGCTTGAAAAACTCTACAAGTACATCGTGAACGCAAAAGTGGGCCTTGCCGATGCGAGTGATTATTTTGCCCGTATCGCCTTGCAGACCAGTAAGCCCGAGCTGCTAGCCTATCCGCTGCTGCCCACTAGTCCGGGTGCGGTGCTGCAAAACGATTCGGTTATTTCTCTGCAACTTGAACCGCTTGTGACACAGTCTCGATACTTGTTGTTGTACCTGTCTGCCGATGATGCGATCGATTGCTGGAATAGCTTGGCAGCCGAGTTGCAAGTTACCTCGTATTCATCCTGGAATCTGGCTGAAATAAAGGCCGGGATTCCAGTTATTTATGCGCAAACCTCCGAAGAATTCGTCGTGCAAATGGCCAACCTCGAGGCATTGAACGGCGTTAGTTTCAAAAAGGGCTGCTACCCTGGCCAGGAAATCGTCGCGCGCATGCAGTACCTCGGCAAGCTGAAACGACGCATGTTCCTGGCTCGACTCGAAACTGAATGTTTGCCGCTACCGGGTGATGAACTAGTCGCCAATGGAAACGATGAAGTCGATGGCAGCGGCAAGGTTGTCGACGCGGAGTTTGATCAGGACGGAATCTGTCACTGCCTCTACATCGCACAGATCGCCAAAGCAGAAGCCGGCAAGTTGCGTCTGCTGAAACAACCCGAAACCAGTATCGAGAACGTCGAATTACCCTATTCTCTCGAGAATTAGCAACCTTCTGGCTGCGAAATTAAAATTGGCATCTATACTCGAAGACATCTTTTTTTAATATCCTGAGAAATCATGAATATTACGCCGGAATCTATTCTCGACGACCTGGAAAACGATCGATTACCACTGCCCACCTTGCCCGAAGTCGCGATCAGGGTTCGTGAAACGGCGGACGATGAAAATGCATCGATTACCGACGTCGCCAAGATTATCGAGACCGATGGAGCGCTTTCGGCAAGAATCGTTCAAGTGGGAAATTCGGCGCTTTATCGAGGCCTTAATCCGGCTGAAACGGTACAGGCAGCAGCTATGCGTATGGGTCTCAACACCGTCCGTAGCCTCGCCACCAGCCTGGTGATGAAGCAACTGTTTCAGGCCACCCACCCGGTTGTCGATATTTATCTGCGCAAGGCCTGGAAGCAAAGCACGGATGTCGCAGCGTTGAGCGCGGTGATTGCTAAAAGTTCGACAACACTGGAATCCGATAGCGCCCTGCTGGCAGGTTTGACCCACTCGATTGGTCTGGCCCCAATTCTGGTCAAAGCAGAAGGCGATCCTGGTCTGTTGAACAACGCACAACAGCTGGAGCAATTACTCTATGAGATCTATCCGATCGTTGGCAGCGAAATATTAAAGTCCTGGGGATTCAGCGATGCATTGGTCAAAGTGCCTACCGAACATTTGAATATCGATCGGGATGGAGACAATGGCAGGGCTGACTACGTGGATATAGTTCAGGTAGCGTTGGTTCAAACTCTGGACGATGATAACCACCCGTTGGCGAATATCGATCAGAGCCAGATGTCGGCACTAGACCGTCTCGGCATGCGTGACAGTGTAGAAGAAATCATCATGAGCGGAGGCGTCATCGAGGTCGAGGAGATTCGAGACGCAATTCTCTAAATATTTTCAATCTGCGCTAACATCGCGCCCGCGTCGAGATAATTCAAACCGATATGGTGCAGTTCCCCGGCCTTGTGCACAGCGAGGCTTGGGAAGCTATCGATTCCCAACCGGCGCGTAGCCTGGATTTCCTCCTCTAAACTCAGCTGCGTCGATTCGGCTAACAGGCTGTTGGCAAATTGCCTGGTATCGAGACCAATTTCAGTTGCCAGTTCGATCAGGGTCTCATTGTCCGACGGGTTTCTCGCTTGCAGATAGTAAGCCTGCTGAATTTTTGCGGTCATCGCCAGGTCATATTCGACACCCTGCTCTCTGGCAGCAATCACCGCGCGATTTGCCGGATAGGTTGAACGCCGTGGAGAGCATTGTTCCCAAAATTCGAAATTGAACCGGGTACCAGGTATGGTTTGTTCGATGCGATGCCAGGTTTGTTGCAGCATGTTGCGCATCGAATCCGGCATCGGCACATCCGAATCCGGTGCGAGTCCGCCCACCATTCGTTGAATTGGCATTATCCCGGATACGGCTTCGAATAAAACTCGACGCGTGGGTTCGAAACCCCAGCACCAACTGCACATCGGGTCATGAACATACATCAGCGTATCTTGCATATTTCTGGCCTTGGTGGTCCTTCAAAGAGTACTAGTCTGTTATCAATCTTTGCATGATGGTTTCACAGGATTCGACGCTGTCAATTTCAGATACGCTCTTACCTGCTTGCCAGTAATCCTTCTCGCCCTTTTCATCCAGCGATGAATGTTTCAGCTGCCAGATCGATTTCAGGCCATAAAACAGTCGCATCCAGTGCTTGGTCTTATGCCCCGACAACATCCAGCGCGATAGCCATCCCATACGCGTTCCACTGCGTTTGATGAAATCGGTGTTGATGACAGAAACCGGGATGCCGGTGACTCGTTCGGATAAGACGATATCGGACTCGTTGGCATCGATGACGGCTTGTTTATAGGCAGCACTCGCGCGGCACTCCTGACTAGCGATAAAGCGCGTGCCCAATTGACAGGCCGCGTAACCGGCATCCAGGGCTTGCCAGAATTCGCCTGCACCACCGACACCGCCGGCGCATACCAGCGGGGCATCGAGCGCGTGCAATTCCTCGAATAACTGTTGCATCGACTTCGGACCCGCGTGGCCGCCGGCTCGATTGTTGACACAAATTAAACCATCGGCGCCACAATCCAGTCCGATTCGGGCCCATTTCAGTTCGGTCACGTCATGGTACACAAGCCCGCCAACGGCATGAACCCGTTCGGCAACCCAATCGGGTTTACCGAGCGAGGTTACAAAAAAACGAATCCCTTCCTCGAGAGCAATATCAATCCACTCGGACATGCGCTGCTGATACTTTTTCGATGACTTTTCGATGAGTGCATTCATGCCGATCGGTCTAGCGGTCAAGCTACGCATCAGTCGAATGCCCTCACGATAGTCATGACCATGGACATAGGTCAGTGAGATCGGTTGCAGTACACCGATACCTCCGGCTTCCGATACCGCCGCGGTGAGTTCAGGATTGCTGCAGGGATACATTGCACCCCCAATAATCGGGTATCTTATACCGAGTTGATCACAAAAAGCGCTCGCTGCTGCGGGTAGTTGTCGATCCATTATTTCTTGTATCCAAGTAGCCATCTAGCCGTTACCAGCGTAACCGTCTCTCCACTGTGATCGAACAACCGCGCTTCGACCCGAAACTCAGTGTTATCCTGCAATGCTTCCGGAAGCTGGAACTCGGCAATCGCGGTTAGCTTGCCGCGCGCCTTTTTGCGGTACTCGGCCCGAATATCGACAAGAATGCCTCGCATACTGTCGTTAATCGTTGACAATACCGCAAGCCCGGTAGCGATCTCACCGAGATTAACCAGGGCGATGGCATGAATCGATTGCAGGTGATTGCGTACTTTACGTCGATCTCTCAGGTTGACACGGGCAAAACCAGGTCTCAATTCCTCGACCCTGGCGCCAATAGAACCGCTATAAGGCGCAATCCAGCCCAGCGCTAGACTGAACAGCCATTCACCCGCCGGCAGCGGTGCCAGGCGAGACCACCACTTCAGAATATTGCCATCTGCGGGGCTGGAATTGATCTGTATCATCGAAACCGAAGGCTGACTTGTGCGGCCCGATATTATGCGCTATTAATGGGTCCATGGATATTAAGAACCGCGAAAAACTGGTTGCCGCTTTCGACCATATGGTGGAAAACGTCAGCGATGCAATACACGAAGCCGAGGAGGTGTTGGCGCCCACAGTTGACGAAATGGTGCACAATGCCCAGCTGTTGGCGCGTGAGTTGTTTGCCCTGACCCAGGAGGAAGCGGAAAGCCTGGCCACGACCCTGAAACGAGATATACACAAAGCCAACAAAACCTTGAATCAGCAACGTAAGGAATTGAAAGACTGGCTGAGCTTCGACCTGAACCTGGTAGAAGATCGATTTATCGAGTTGATTGCGCGCTCCGCAGACAAGGCCTGGCTCGATTTCCGTGCCTTTGAAAATGAAGATCACCAGGGCAGCGTTTATCGTAGCGGAGAAGTCTGCAGTGCCGGTACTTTCAACTGTAACAACTGTGACAACAGTATTAATTTATCTGTTTCAGGTCAGATCCCACGTTGCCCGGCCTGTGATCGGGAAGAGTTTTATCGGGTGATCAGTTAGGCCTGTTAACCGCCCTAACTCCCCGCGGCGATCAGGCTGGCGTTACCGCCTGCTGCGGTAGTATCGATACAAAGGTGTCGTTCGACAATCAATCGATCGAAAGCATCAGTTTCACAGATTAAAGGAATAATCCTCCCATCTCTTTCCGCCAATGCCATCCGGTAAGTACTCAACAGCTCAGGCTGGGCCTGCGACATGACCGCATCGATTCCCCTGAGCATGGTTAAAGTATCGCCTTCGATGGCACCATCGACCCCGCTAGCTGCGAGTCCGGCATTATCTAATAACAGTCCCAGTTGCTCTCCCTGCTCGGCCACGATGACGACCACGTTTTGCTGCGCCAACGCAGTAAATGCCTGCAGTAGCGCATCGGCTCGAGTCGGTCCCAGGCATAAGACCGTGCCGCGTGGATGTACGGATAACTGGTTAGACTCACCTGTCGGGCCCGGCATCTCATTGATTCCTATGACCGACCTGATGTCGTGCTCAAGGCCTGCTTCGCGTGCCAGTTTATTCAATTTTTCAGGGTCGGTCCGGGCAGGGGCTGGTTTGGAACTCGAAACTGCGTCCAGCAGTTGCTGTAATTTGTCTCTGTCTATCGGCTGTCCGTTGGTATCGCTGTGTTGTAACAAAGAATGTGATGTGAAACGTTGTAAATACCAGGGCCCGCCGGCTTTGGGGCCGGTTCCAGACAAACCCTCACCACCAAATGGTTGCGTTCCGACAACCGCGCCAATCTGATTGCGGTTGACATAGACGTTACCCGCCTTGATGCGTCGTACTACCTGCTCCACGCGGGAATCGATACGCGTATGTATGCCGAAGGTCAGGCCATAACCCTGCGCGTTAATCGAATTGACCACCTGATCGATTTCATTTGCCGCAAAACGTGCAACATGTAACACCGGCCCAAATATTTCTTCTTTCAAATCCTCGATGCCTTCGAGTTCGATCACCGTTGGTGCGACAAACAGGCCATTCGCGGGAACGTCGAGGGACTTGAGCACGCGTTCTTGCTGTGCCATCTGTTGACAATGCTGGTCGATTTTTAGTTTTGCAGCCTGATCGATCACCGGGCCGACATCGGTGGCCAGATACCATGGATTACCGAGCTTGAGTTCATCCATTGCGCCGAACAACATTTCCAATACCTTGTCCGCGACGTCATCCTGCAGGTAAAGCATACGTAGCGCCGAGCAACGCTGACCCGCGCTTTGAAATGCGGACGCAAGCACGTCGCGAACGACCTGTTCGGGCAACGCACTGGAGTCGACTATCATCGCGTTCAAACCACCGGTTTCGGCAATCAAGGGCGCTTGCACCGGCAAGTGTCGAGCCATGTTTCGATTAATATGCATCGCGGTAGCGGTCGAGCCTGTGAAGCAGATACCGGCAATACGGGGATCGGCACTCAATGCCGCCCCGACTACCGCACCAGTGCCGGGTAATAACTGCAGGGCTGCCGGCGGTATACCGGCCTGGTGCATCAGTTTGGCTGCAAATGCTGCTATTAAACTGGTTTGTTCGGCAGGTTTGGCGATAACACAATTACCGCTAACAAGCGCGGCAAAAATCTGTCCGCTGAAAATGGCCAGCGGAAAATTCCACGGCGAAATACAGGCGATAACGCCCCGAGCACCAGACTGCCGATCAAGTATCTCCGCCTGACTTGCATAGTAACGCGCGAAATCGACTGCCTCGCGTACCTCTCCAACTGCATCGAGCCAGGACTTGCCCGCTTCACGTGCCAGCAAGGCGAATAATTCGGTGGCGTTTTGTTCGTATAAATCGGCCACACTACGCAGGCATTCGGCACGTATTGTGACACTCGTTGTAGACCAGCTGGCAAATCCCTCGACAGCGGACCGAAGCGCGATTTCGACTACTGCCTGATCTGCATCGCGGACTTCTCCGACCTTGTCGGTGAGGTCGGCAGGATTGAAAATATCACGTGTCGATGACGTGTCTGTACTCATTGCGGTTAGCGGTTTGGCCAACCATGTACTGGTTCGTAGTGTTTCGCGGGATTGATTGAGCTGTTGCAGGCAGGTCAGATCGGTAATGTCCCAGCCGCGTGAGTTTTGCCTGACTTCGGCGTAGAGATCTTCCGGCAGGTTGATACCGGGGTTGGCAATCTGCTCGAGTTCTGCAACG
>JAAESG010000247.1 GCA_024229615.1 Gammaproteobacteria bacterium
CTACCGCGGCTATCCAAACAACGACCCACCGGCAGAGCTGAATGATGAAGCGGCGATTGCGGCAGTAACCGGGCTTTATCAAGCCGGTCTGGCTCATTTGAAAGAAGTAGCCGAAAAGCAATAATGTTCTCGATTCGGCCTGGAATCGCCCTGCTTCTGGTTCTGGTTTCATGTTCGGCAGTTGCCGCGCCACTTGCCTTTGCCACCAATCAGCAATCCAATAATGTCAGTGTCATCGACATCGAGAAAAACACCGTCATTAGCACGATAGCGGTAGGCAAGGAACCCGCCGGTGTCAGCGTGGACAACCACGGTGGCCATGTTTTCATCTCGAATCCGGGCGATGGCACGGTATCGGTCATCGATATCAAAAAACTCGAAGTTGTGCGCAGCCTGAAGCTTGGGCCCGGCCCGCTCGCGCTCATAGCCGGTAACAACTTCCTCTACGTCGCCGACTGGTATGAGGACTATATTTCCGTTGTCGACCTGAGCAGCTGGGAAGAACTGAGCAGGGTTCCCGTCGGTAGATCGCCATCGGGACTGGTGCTGAGCCCGGACCAGCGCAGCCTGTACGTCAGCAACCGCGACGACGATACGGTGATGGTTATAAACACTGAAACATTTCGCGTCACCGGCAGCGCTGTAACCCAGCAACGGCCGTTTGGCATGACTTTGGACGCCGATGGCAGTCGGCTATACGTCGCCAACGTTAAAAGTAATTCGGTTACCGTCATAGAAACCAGACTCATGCAGCCGGTAGCGCATATTGCAGTCGGCGAAAGACCCTATGCGGTCAGTCTGGCGCTTGCCGGCAGCCGGGCCTTTGTGACGAATCAATACGAGAATAATATCAGCGTCATCGACACTCGGAGTTTAGAGTTGGTGGATACGATAGCGGTAGACGAATACCCTGAAGGCATTAACACGCTGCCCGGTGACCGACAAATCTATGTCGCCAACTGGTTCAGTAATACGGTATCGGTTATTGATGCCGTAACCGGCGAATTGGTAAATACTATCGATGTCGGCGACGGGCCTCGTGCCTATGGAAATTTCATTGCCGATTAACACCGACAAAGCCTGAAGTCGCCGGACAGTACGGCCAGGAAATCGGTTAAGGGCTTTTCTGTTCGGCGCCTATCGATTCGAGTGCCGCGTGTATTTGCCGGGCCAGCGTCTCGACGCCTTTGCGGGTCAGCTTCTGTTGCGGCCCCTTGATTTCGACGACGAAATCCGCCGTTACCCGGTCGGTTTGCGTGTTTATCAATTGTGCTTTCAGATAAACGAACAGGAAACTCGCCTTGTGCAAACGACCCGAGACAATCCAGTCAACGCCCGCTTCACGCCCGATTTTGGCGGCCACGGCGGGCCGATCGAACAAGTAACCCCGGCCCTTTTCAGCTTCGATCCTGGCGCTGGCCGGATTTTCGATTACGCTGATATCGTGGTGATTGGTAAGCTGTTCCACCAGCAGGGGTCGCAATGTGGCGGTGCGTTCGGTTTCCGCGACCAGATTGGGATTCAAGGTCAGGTCGTTGAGTTCGAATTCCAGTACGGCGATAGAGCTGGCCGACGCCTGTGGTGTAAGCACCAACAGCAGCACCAATCCCGGCACCAGGCTCAGCCGTGACTCGCGCAGAATATGCAGGCCTGTCGCCCGGTAACAGAGTTGCCCTGGCTGTCCCATAGCGGCGTATTCTTACTTTTTTCGGAGTCGCTTGCAATAAGCGCGGGTAGCGATGGGTAAGGCCTTAAAGAGCTAGCCTGCAATACCAACTTTAAATAATCTGATAGTATCGCCGGCAATAATAATCGAGGAGCCAAAATCTTGTTTTCAGAACAGCAGCACAGCGACTGGCGAAACACCGCTTTGGCGCTCGAATCAGGCATCGGCAACGCCGTCATCGGTCAGCAGCAGCTCATACGCCTCATCAACATCTCCTTGCTGGCGCGCGGGCACGTATTGCTGGAAGGCGACGTCGGCGTGGGCAAAACCACGGTGTTGCGCGCTTTTGCGCGTGCGGTAGGGGGCGAGTTCGAACGCGTCGAGGGCACTATCGATTTGCTGCCAAACGACCTGGTGTACCACACCTATGTCGACGCCGAAGGGCAACCACGCATCGACCCGGGTCCCCTGCTGCGTCACGGGGACAAGCTGACGACCTTCTTTTTCAACGAGATAAACCGCGCCCGACCCCAGGTCCAGTCGCTATTGCTGCGCGCCATGGCCGAGAATTCGGTGTCGGCTTTCAATCGTGAATTCGTATTCCCGCACATGACGGTATTCGCCGACCGTAACAAGATTGAAAAAGAAGAAACCTTCGAGCTGGCCTCCGCGGCGCGTGACCGCTTCATGTTCGAATTGAATATGGCTACCCCCACGGACGAATCGGTACGCCGGGCGTTGATCGTCGATACCGCTTACCACGACACCGACGCTTTACTCGAGAACATAGAATCGGGTATTTGTGCAGGTGCTGAACTCAATCAGCTCGGGGCGGCTATCCAGCAGTTTGTTAAGGCAAGCCCAACGATGGAAAGATATTTTCTGGAGCTGTGGCAGGCGACCGAAACCCCGCGGCGCTTCGGGGTCGCGATCGACGGCGTCGACATTGAGCGGTTGGTGCTGGCCGGCGCCAGCCCGCGTGGTATGAGCGCGCTGATGCGGGCCGCGCGGGTCGTGGCCTGGCTGGATGGACGCGATCATATCCTGCCCGACGATGTGCATACCGTATTGCCGTCTGCACTCGGGCACCGGGTATTTTTTACCCCGATCTACGAGCTGCGCCGCGCCGAAATCGCGCCTGCATTAATCACACAGATCATGAATTGTGTGGCATCACCATAACGATGACCGCGGGTATGCATGAATTCCTCTACAAAATACCGGGCATTACCGATGGCTACAGGCCGGGTGCGCATCGCAGCCGCAGTCGCGGTGCGGGTATGGCTTTTGCCGGGCATGCGCGATTATTCGATTATCCGGATCCGCGTCGAATCGATTTACACGCCAGCTTAAGCAGCCTGCACGGCGAATGGCTGGTGCGTACCAGTCAACAACGCTCCGCGGTGGTCATAAAGGTTGTTGTCGACGTATCGGCTTCGATGCACTTTGGCGCCAGCACAAGCAAACTCGAAGTGGTCGCGGATTTTCTGCTCGCGCTTGGTTACAGCGCCCACCGCGCCGGGGATTCGGTCGGCCTGATGGCATTCGACCATGAGTTTCGAGAAGATTTGTATATGCCGGCGCGTTCCGGGCGCGGTATCGGTAACGCAATGGCAGCGACAGTACGCGCCAGTACCGCTGGCAACGCTCCAGGCAGTCTCCAGGGGCTATCCGAGTGTATCGATCGAATTGCCGGTAGCGGTGGGCTCGTGTTCCTGGTCAGTGATTTTCATTATTCACTGGACGGTCTTGCAACCGTTCTCGACAAGCTGGGCGACTTGCTCGTCGTACCGCTGGTGGTTTGGGACAAGGCGGAGATCGAGCCGCCCGCCGAGGGCGGTCTGCTGTCGGTTCGCGATGCCGAATCGGGCCGAATACGTCGCCTGTGGCTGCGCGACGAGCTACAACGGCAATGGCGCGACAAAGTCGCTCGCCGACGAGATGAACTTGGCGCGCTGTTCGCGGCAAGCGATATGCGTAGCTTTTACATCGAGGGCGGATTCGATGCCGAGGCCCTGTCCAAATACTTTCTGGAGCATGTGGTTTGAATCGGGGCTGTAAAATGCTGCTGGGTCTATTTCTGCTCAGTGCGACCGGCGTTGATGCCGATGTGATTGTCGAGCAGCCCTCGAGGGCCTTTGGCTATTTCATCGGTGATGTGTTCGAACAACGTATCCGTATGGAGTCGAGCGGACTGGAACTGGAGCTGGTTAAATTACCGACCAGCGAGCGAGTCGGACCATGGCTGTATCGACTGTCGTCCACGCTGGTCGACGATGAACTGGGTCGGCGGTGGCTGGAGCTGAAATACCAGGTGATCAACACAGCCACGGAGCTGAAGGCGATATCGCTACCCGCTTTGGAACTGGCAGTCGCCGATGGAATCCCGCTGGCGATAAATTCCTGGCCAATCAGCATTTCTCCGCTTACCCCAGCAGCGTTGCCCGCTGATACGGCGGCTACGCTGATGCTACCGGACCGGCAACCGGTGCTGGTCGACAGCAACCTTGCCGCTCGGCGGTTAAACCTTACCGGCCTGGCGCTTGCCGCAACGCTGGCATTGTGGCTGGGATGGTGGTTTTGGAGGCGCAACGCCGATGCCATTCGTCTGCCGTTTACGCGCGCCTGGCACGACCTGCGCAAGCTGAATACGAGCCTACTCGACGAAGAACCGGATGCCTGGTTCATTCTGCATCGCGCCTTTAACGATTCCGCCGGAAGAACCGTTAGCAGGGCAACTATCGATGAGTTAATCAAGCAGCAGGACTGGTTAGAAACTTTTGAATCCCGAATTGCCGATTTTTACGTGGCCTCCGCAACGCGTTTTTTTGAACATGAGGCGCAACCCCGACCGCTTGAGTTGATCGAGCTTGGCAGGGACCTGTACCTGGCAGAAAAGCGACATGCCGGCGGCTCCCGCCAGGCTCGCAGGTAGCCGGCTGCGATGCCGCCCGTCGATTTCGCGATACCGCAATTACTGGCGCTGTTGCCAATGGCGTTGCTACCGCTGCTGCGCCGCCGCCGCGACAGTCTGCCGTTCCCGTGGATCGGATGGCTGCCACGGGATCCAGTCGGCCGTCTGCTGCATCTGACCTGGCAATTGATAGCGATGCTGACTCTCGGCTTCATCATCCTGGGACTGGCCATGCCGGGGCGCTCGGAAACCCGTATCGAACGTATTGGTCGTGGCGCGGAAATATCGATATTGATGGACCGCAGCTCCAGTATGGACGCGACGATTCGCCGTAACGCCCCCAAACTGGGCGAGCAGGCACAGCCCAGTCAGTCCAAAAACGATGCGGTGCGCAAGACGCTTTCCTGGCTGCTCGACCAGCGCCCACAGAACCGTTTCGCGCTGACCCTGTTCAATACGGCGCCGATCCGCGTGGCGCCGTTTAGTGATGACGTGGCGTTGGTGCAGGCCGGGCTCAATGCCAGCGATATCGGACGCGGTTCCAACGAGACCAACATGGGACTGGGGTTGATGGCGGCGATCGACGGATTCAACGGTCGCAGCTATACCGGTAGCCGCGCTATTTTGCTGGTATCGGATGGCGGCGCCCGGCTTGACGACGATTTGCGCTTGCGGATTCAAAGAGGGCTCAAGCGCAACCGCATCAGTCTTTATTTCATTTATATTCAGAGCAGCCCCAATAGTCCGAATCTCGAACTCGTCGGTACCGACGCGGATGCCAGTCTCGAGGAAGTAGCGCTGCATGTGTTTTTTGCGAATCTCGATAGCGAGTACCGCGTATTCCAGGCGGACGACCCGGAATCGATGGCGGCCGCGATAGTCGAGATAGACCAATTGCAAAATCTGCCGCTGACCTACTACGAGCGCGTGCCACGTGTTGATTACAGTCGTGCCTGTTTCATAGCAGCCTTAAGTTGCTGTATCTTTCTGGCGGGTCTCACCGCCACCAGACTGGAGCGCCTGGCTTGAGAAGGAAAACGATTCACAGTGGATTTGCGGCGCTAGCGTTTTGCCTGAGCGCGTTGGCGACCAATTTTTGGATGGAGATGACTACGAGCAGAACCATGGCTCGTGTCATCAGTCAGATTCCGGCGGCGCTGAGCGCGAATGACAATTCGTTCCATTCGAAGCAGGTCTTGAGTTATCCGGAAACCAGGCTGGCCTGGGCCAACGCATTATCTGAAGCGGGCAGTTTCGAAGCTGCCGAGGCGGCGTTCAATGCATTGATACGCGAAAGCAATTCAGCAGTGACCGCAGACGCTGCACAGTTCAATCTTGCCAACGCCTATTTGCGCCAGGGAATGCGAGACGACATTGATGCGAGCCAGCGTGGCCCGATGCTCGAACTTGCCAAGCAACGCTATCGGGATCTGCTACGCGTTTTTCCGAACCACTGGGATTTACGCTACAACCTCGAACTTGCGTTGCGGCTGGCGCCGGAGAGAGAGGCGGCACTGGCCGCCGACAAGGTTAAACCGATCAAGAGTGTCAGGGTCATCGTGCCTGATTTTAAAGCGAAAGACCTGCCGTGATCGGATACCTGTTGCCACATCGGCTTGTTAACCCCCATAACCTGCCTGTTTTGTTGGCGTTGTTACTGTTGTTGGCGTCGGTGTGGATGTTACCGGTCGATATAGCGCAACCAGTGCATGATATTCAGGTTACCTTCGACATTTCACAAAGCATGAATGTGGAGGATGTCGCGTTTGAAAATTCTATCGCCAGTCGTTTGAGCCTGTCCAAGGCGGCGGCGCGAGCTTTGTTGTCAAGCTTGTCCTGCGGTTCGCGCGTGGGATGGGGCGTATTCGCGGGGCATCGTGTGATCACGTTGATCACCCCGCTGGAAGTGTGCTCACACTACGCCGGGTTGCTGGCGTCACTGGATGAAATTGACGGCCGCATGCGTTGGGTCGAGGCGAGTAGCGTCGGCAAGGGGCTGCATCAGGGGATGCGTGCCGCGCAAACCATCGGCGACGGGGTCAGCCTCGTGTTTATTAGCGACGGTCACGAAGCGCCGCCGCTGCGTCAGGGCCAGCGGGGTATGCCCGATACCAGGCGTTTCAACATGGACGGACTGGTCGTCGGGGTCGGGGGCGATACGCCGGCGCCTATTCCCCGGACTGACGACGCTGGCAGGCTGGTTGGCTTCTGGCATGCGGATGACGTCGTGCAGCGGCCGAACGCCCCGGCAGGACAGAGCCACGAGGAACTGTCTCGACTGCACCGGGATCATTTATTAAGGCTGGCGCAACTGGCGAACCTGACTTACGTGGAGCTCGATTCGGTGCAGGCGATCGCCCGGGCCATAGAGGATGCCGGATTTTCAAACACCAAGTCAGTGCCGCTCGATTTACGCTGGCTGCCGGCATGCCTGGCCTTATTGGCCCTGTGCTGGCGGTTTTCGCCATTTTCGAGAACTTGAAAAGAACGGCTGAGCCTAAATAACTCAGTTGAATCGTAGCGAGGGCGACTAAGGTGCTGAAGATAAGGTGTTTTTCCCAAATTTTCAGCGAATGTGTAGTCACTCTACAGGTGAGCTTCAAATTTGGGAAAAACACCTTAGATTCAATGCATTAGGCGTCCACAGTAGATTCAACTGAGTTATTTAGGCTGAGGCCAGGGTCGCCGTTCGCGACCGGCTGTCGAATTTACTGAGGTTGGATTAACTGCACTGATCCGATTCACAATCCGGAAAAATATTTTTTTGTTTTATTTAGTAGACTCATGTTTTAATAAAAAGAAAAGTAGGTTGTCTTTCACACTCATTCCCTCAATTGGCTGAACGGAGTCTTCAGGTTTATTATGCAGACGTTAAGAATTACTACTTTAATGCTATGTATCGTCACGACCTCGTCTATGGCTCAGGAACCCATCACGGTTAATGCAACCAGGGTCGAAAAGAATCCTGCTGAAATACCGGCCGCCGTCAGCACCATCGGCCAGGATGAAATTCAACTCGGCCGGCAACAACTCGGCCTGGACGAATCGCTGGGTGGGGTACCCGGCCTGTTCTTGCAAAATCGATATAATTTTGCCCAGGACACACGCGCGTCTATCAGAGGCTTTGGTGCGCGCTCAAGTTTCGGTATACGCGGTATAAAGATTATTGTCGACGGAATTCCGGAAACACTGCCGGACGGGCAGGGGTCCGTGGATGGCGTCGACCTCGGTTCGGCAAGTCAGATCAACGTGATCCGGGGGCCGACCTCGTCGCTCTACGGTAACGCCTCCGGCGGTGCGATTCTGATCGAGTCCGAGCGTGGACCGGTCATTCCCTTCGTCGAGACGCGACTCACCCTGGGCGCATACGATTTTGAAAATCTGCAGCTGAAAACGGGCGGCGAAAGCGGCAAGCTCAACTACCTGGTGAATTTGTCGGATGCTTCGCTCGAGGGTTACCGCGATCACAGCGAATTTGAAAACACTCAGCTCAACGGGCGTTTCGAGTACAGCCTTTCGGATACTTCCAGCCTGTTGACCACGATCCATCATACCGACCAGCCAAAGGCTAACGATCCGGGCGGCATCACCGCCGATGACGCCGACGACGACCCCAGCCAGGCGCGCGATCGCAATGTCAACTTCGATACGGGAGAGGAGCTGGATCAAACCCGGATCGGCCTGTTGTATAAAACCGGCCTGAGCCAGGGACGAGATCTCGAAACCCGGATTTATAACACGACCAGGGACTTTGACAACAAGCTTCCGTTCGTTGACGGTGGCTCGGTATCGCTGGAACGGGATTTTATCGGCGGCGGCGTCAAGTACATTATCGAGGATGTTGTGGCCGACAAACAAAACCGGCTGCTGCTGGGTTTCGATTACGATCTGCAGGATGACGATCGCCGCCGTTTCGAAAATAACATGGGTACTATCGGCGCCGAGACCTTCGATCAGAACGAGCAGGTCACGGCAATCGGCGTCTACCTGCAAAACGAGATCCGGCTCACTGATTCGACTGAACTGACGGTCGGCGTTCGTTACGACGAAGTGGAATTCGACGTTAGCGACAATTTTCTGTCCGACGGCGACGATTCCGGCAGGATTACGTTCGACCAGGTCAGTCCAATGGTCGGAGTCAGCGTCAAGCAAAGCGAGGATACCCACCTTTATGCGACCATCTCGACCGCATTCGAAACCCCGACCACGACCGAGTTCGCCAACCCGAGCGGTGGCGGTTTCAACCAGGATCTCGACCCACAGGAGACGACCAACTACGAAGTCGGGATAAAAGTGGCGACCGCCGATTATCGTTTCGAGGCGGCGGTTTTCCATATCGAGGTCGATGACGAGTTGATCCCGTTCGAACTGGCCAGCCAGCCCGACCGAAAATTCTTTGAAAATGCGGGTTCGTCCACCCGCGACGGACTGGAAGTCTCCTATACCCGGCAACTCGCCGATGAAGTCAAGTTTTCCACGGCCTACACCTACTCCAAATTCGAGTTTGATGACTTTACCAACGACAACGGCGATGTGTTCGATGGCAACAATATACCGGGCATACCCGAGCAGCTGCTGTACTTCGATCTCTCGTGGTTTGGCGAATCCGGGTTTTACGCGGCCTGGAACACGACCTATACCGGCGAACTGTATGCCGACAACGCTAACGAGACCCGGGTAGGCTCGAGTAGCGTGTCGGATATTCGATTCGGGCACAACGGATTTTACGACGACTGGGAGGTTGCATCGTTTGTGGGCGTGAATAACCTGTTTGACGAGACATACAATAGCAATATTCGCATCAATGCACCTGGCGGCCGTTATTTCGAGCCGGCGCCGGAGCAAAACGCCTATATCGGTATCACGGTTCGCAAACGTTTTCCGGGTTAAGAGAAAGCAGCCACAGATACCTTGAGTGCACGCGAATCCCGGCGGCTGTCACAGTTGCCGACGTGACGTACGGCGCTAAATCTCTGGACGCCGGTGATGCCGATGGCGCCTCGATTGACCGTGTCAGTAGGGCCTTATACTATGATCCGCACTTGACCGGAGGTCGTTTCAGTTGCCCGGAAACTTAAAAATGATGGTGACATGTCACAAGATATCCTAGCGCTCGAAGTCGCCGGCCTCGGTTTTCGTTTCGGCAAAAAGGTCGCGCTGGATAATGTCAGCTTTGCCGTCGCCAGGGGGCAGTTCAAGGTATTGCTCGGTCCCAACGGGGCGGGCAAAACGACCTTCTTTTCCCTGGTTACACGGCTTTACGTGAGCGCCCTGGGTGAAATCCGCATCAATGGCGCCAATCTGCGCGCAGCGCCGTTAAAGGCGCTCGCGCAAATGGGCATAGTATTTCAACAACCCACGCTCGACCTCGATCTGAACGTGCGTCAAAACCTGCTTTATCACGCAGCCCTGCATGGCATGCAAAAAAGCCACGCGCTCGAACGCATCGAAACCGAGCTCACCCGCCTCGGAATGCTGGAGCGGCAAACGGAAAAAGTCCGCCAGTTAAACGGGGGCCATCGGCGTCGTGTCGAAATTGCCCGGGCCCTGCTGCACCAACCCAAAATGCTCTTGCTCGACGAACCCACGGTGGGGCTGGATGCGCCCAGCCGGCGCGATATAGTCGAACACGTTCATCGAATGGCGCGCGATCAGAATATTGCGATACTCTGGTCGACGCATTTGATCGACGAGGTTTTCGAGGAGGATAGTGTCATTGTCTTGCACCATGGCCAGGTCTGCGCGGATGGTAGTGTCGCCGAGGTGGTAGCGCAGACCGGCACCGAAAATATCGCTGGCGCATTCGCGCGGATAGTCGGGGATACGCAGACATGAAACCGGTACATGCCTGGCGCTGCCTGTTAGGAATACTGGTGCGTGAATCGCTGCGTTTTATCCATCAACGAGAACGTTTCATCGCAGCCTTGATACGCCCGCTGGTCTGGCTGCTGGTATTTGCCGCGGGTTTTCGCTCGGTGCTCGGAATATCGATTATTCCACCCTATGAAACCTACATCAGCTACGAGGTTTACATCGTGCCCGGGCTCATCGGCATGATCCAGCTGTTTAACGGTATGCAAAGTTCGTTGTCGATGGTGTATGACCGGGAAATGGGCAGTATGCGAACCCTGCTGGTTAGCCCGCTGCCACGTTGGTATCTACTGGTCTGCAAGTTGCTCGCGGGGACTTTTATTTCGATTCTCCAGGTCTACGCGTTTCTATTGATTGCGTCGGCGTTCGGGATCTCGATGGCTCCGATGGGTTACCTGTTTCTACTGCCGTCCCTGATTGCCTGTGGCTTAATGCTGGGCGCCTTCGCGATGCTGTTATCGTCGCTGATCAAGCAGCTGGAAAATTTTGCGGGCATTATGAATTTCGTTATTTTCCCAATGTTCTTCATGTCGTCGGCGTTGTATCCGCTGTGGCGGATGCGCGAAAGCAGCGAGCTGCTATTTAATATCTGTTCGTTAAATCCGTTCACCTACGCCGTCGAGCTGACGAGGTTTGCGCTCTACCAGCGTCTTAACGCAGAAGCCTGTATTTTTACATTGATTGCATTGGCGGTTTTTTTGGGCGCAGCCATCTATGCTTACGACCCGGCACGTGGGATGATGCATCGCAAAGCGGCAGGCGGTGGTTAACATATGCCAATTCACCAGAACTTTCGAAGTTACTTGGTACAGTTGCAGAGGCGATCGCAGAATGTTTGATGTCCGTAATTCAGGTTTGAAAATTTTGGTGATGGGACTGTTGTGCGCCCTGTGTTGGGCCGGATTAGCACGCGCCGAAAGCCATGTGATCCGGGTCGGCGTACTCGCCTTTGGCACCGTCAACTGGGAACTCGATACCCTGCAATATCACGGTCTGGAGCAACGCTATGGCGTTAAGATAGTCATCACCAGGCTAGCCGGTAAAAACGCCAGCGCCGTCGCCTTGCAAGGCGGCGAGGTCGACGCAATTGTCAGCGACTGGATCTGGGTGTCGAGGCAGCGCAGCAGCGGCGCGGACTATACCTTTGTTCCGCATTCGCTGGCGGTTGGGGGGCTTATGGTGCGCCCTGACGCGGGGATCGAATCTTTAAACGATCTACGCACCCGGAAGCTCGGCATAGCCGGTGGCCCGGTAGACAAGAGCTGGCTGATGCTGCGAGCCTATGCGCAAAAGACCATCGGCACCGATCTCAAGCAAATGGTCGAAGCAAACTATGCCGCGCCACCCTTGCTGAATAAAATTATGTTGCGCGGGGATATACCCGCGGCATTGAATTTCTGGCATTACTCGGCCAGGTTAAAAGCCGCGGGCATGAGGGAACTGATCAGCGTCGAAGACATGCTGCCGGCGTTGGGAGTTTCGCGTAAACCGCCGCTTATCGGTTGGGTATTTAGCGACAAATGGGCAGCCGAAAATCCCGCTACGATTAAGGGTTTCTTAAGCGCGCTACGCGCCGCAAAAGAAATATTAGCCGACTCCGACAGCGAGTGGGAGCGCCTGCGTCCGCTCACCCGGGCAACCAATGGTGATATACAATCGGCGCTGCGCGATGCTTACCGTGCCGGCATTCCGTCCAGCTTTAACGAGGCTGATATCGCCGCCGCCGGGCAACTGTTTTCCACCCTGGTAAAATATGGCGGCCGCGATCTGGTCGGCGACAGTGCCGCGCTCGCGCCCGGAACTTTCTGGGCGGACTTCCGTTACTAGCCCGGAAAATTTACAAATTATGCACAATCTCGCTTGTCTATTGATTCCACAAGAAATATTCCCTCAGTCGCTGGTACTCACTGATACGAGACTTCTTCGGGAATTTCCTTGTGGAATCAATATCCTGCGCGATATTTGCGCAAATTTATGAAATTTCCGGGCTAGGTAGAGGCAACCGGCAGCATGAAACCCAGTATACGAATCAGGTCGATTCCGTGGTTAAGGATAGGCTCGCTGATTCTGTTTATCGCCGTATGGCAGCTTGCGGCCGCTTTTGTCGATCGGCAGATTCTGCCGGGCCCCTACCAGGTTCTGTTGAGCGTGATCGAACATCTCGAGCGGGGTGAGCTGGTGTTTCATCTACTTGCGACGCTGGCGCGCGTGCTGATCAGCTTCGTTTTCGCGATGGCGCTGGGGGTCGCGCTTGGCATAGTCATGGGCCGCAACAGGAACTGGGATGCCGCGCTTGACGGTGTGCTCATACTGGCATTGAACCTGCCGGCCCTGGTCACGATCGTTTTGTGTTACCTGTGGTTCGGGCTAGGAGAATTTGCCGCAATCCTGGCCGTGGCGATCAATAAATTCCCAATCGTAGTGGTTAACATGCGCGAGGGAGCGCGTGCGATAGACCAGGATCTGCTGCAGGTTGCAAAAGCTTTTCGGCTCGACTGGCGCAAGCGCTGGTTGCAGGTTTACCTGCCACAGTTATACCCCTATCTACTCGCGTCGGCGCGGTCCGGCCTGGCACTGGTGTGGAAGATCGTGCTGGTCGTCGAATTGTTGGGAAGGAGTAATGGCGTAGGATTCCAACTGGGTATTTATTTCCAGTTTTTCGATATCACCAGCATTCTGGCCTACAGCTTCACCTTCATCGCTGTCGTGATGGCGATTGAATACCTGTTGATCACACCGCTTGATCGACGTCTCATGAAATGGCGATCCTGAACATGATCGAAATCGATGTCTCCAGAAAAACCTACCACCGGGATCACGATCAATCTGAGCTGGTTGTTCTGAGAGATATTCGATTTAGCGTTGAACCCGGACAGTTCTGTTGCGTTGTCGGCCCGTCCGGATGCGGTAAGACCAGCTTATTGAATATGATTAGCGGTCTCGACGAAGATTTTTCCGGCTCGGTCATCATCGATGGCGGCGCGCCCTCGGCCGGTCCGCCGCCGGGATATATGTTCCAGGCCTCCCGCCTGATGCCTTGGCTAAGGGTGCGCGAAAACGTCGAGCTGGTGACCGACGATCCTGAGACCCGAGTGAAAATCGATGAATTACTGGGTGAAATCGGACTGGAGGATTTTGTCGACGCCTACCCGGCGCAGCTTTCCGGGGGGATGCGCCGGCGGGTCGCTCTCGCGCGTGCGATCATTAATGAACCCCCGTTGCTGTTATTGGACGAGCCATTCCTGTCGCTCGATACCCCGGTCGCAAACCGGCTACGCCGTTTACTTATCGATGTCTGCGGGCGACGCTCGAGTACTGTTTTATTCGTTACTCATGACCTGCGCGAGGCGCTATATTTAGCCGACAGGGTATTGTTTATTTCCTCGCGCCCGGGAGAAATCGTACTGGACCATCTCGTCGATATTCAGCGTCCGCGGACTCCGGAAGGAGAAGACATCGAACTGTTACGCCTCGATCTGCTGAAAAAGAACCCACAGTTGTTATCAGGGTTGGTTGAAAACGGTGGAAATGGTAATCCCGGAGGCACTAATGTAATAAACCATCCCCACCCAGATTGCTAAGCATTTGTATTCAAGCATCTTAGCATTCAAGTTGAAGGGCCTTAACCTGGAATGGGAGATAGGCATGAGTACTAACTCGATAGCGTCCGGGTCGGAATCGAAAGCCACGCGGCGGCGAACGATTTCGCTACGCTTCTCGAGGGTGAATTGCTCCTGCACAACCGCCACCAGGCCAAAGCGGTCGAGGAGTCGGGGGCGCAGCTCGCCTTTGTCGGGATTCATGGTGCCCACGAGTACGAACTCGGCATCATGGCGGTGGCCGATACCGTCCCGTTCCACGTGGTTAATCCCGGATGCGGCCACATCTAGCAGCAGGTCGACGAGATGGTCGGGCAGCAGGTTGACCTCGTCGACGTAGAGCAGGTCGCCGTGTCCCCGCGCGAGCAAGCCCGAGGGAAAAGTCACTTCCCCTGCCTGCAGGGCCTGCTGGAGCTTCAGGCTTCCAGACACCATTTCCTCGGTGGCGCCGAGCGGCAAGGTCACCAGCTGCTGCTCCGGTGCTCGCTGTTCCAGGCTTCTCACCAGGGTAGGCTTGGCGCTACCTCGGTTTAACCGCTGATCAAAATGCCGTTGATTCCGGGATCGATAACGTTTTAAGATCCCGTTTGATACCCAGCAACACAGCCATTAATATCAAATAATACCATCCCATAGCACCAGCACCAGAAGTATTGGCACTAGAATACACGCTATAGTCGAATCCGGAGGCATTTCCTGATTGTGATGTACCTGTCTCCGGTAATTCAATTGTTTCAATCTTAGCTAACGCAGTGGTAAGCAAATTTTGCGGAATACTGTTCTGGCATATCCCTGCTACCACATTGATCACGTCTGGTGGGGTATTAGGATAGGTCTCGCAGCCCGCAACCATGCCGGATCCAGGTGTATAGTAAATGTCATTACCGGTGGATGTATAGTTGGAGCCGTCACCATCACCTAGTGTAATTCCAGTCCCTTTTCCGGGGGAGTCATAAAGCACAGTGTTGTTTCTTACAATAACGTTGTTGGATTGTGCGTCACCTGATGAGTTCTCAGACCTGTCTGGAACTCTAATTGCATCTGTGCCGAACGAAGTAATTTGATGAACAACCGTGTTATTTTCGATGACGACATCACTACAAGCTGCACAGCCGATACCTAGGTTTCCTGTATTTACAACAGTATTTCCTCGGATGATTAATCCCGGAAATTGCTCAAAGCCACTGGTGTGTCCATTGTCAATCGCAATTCCCCAGCACTTTTCTATTGTCGAGCCTGCATCCTCCCAAACGATATTGTTTTCGATTAACAGATTAGTGTGGTCGCCATGCGCCACCAAAGAAACGCCGCTACATTTCCCCCCGAACATCGCGCTTTGGTAAAGCTTATTGTTCCTGATTACTTCGTTACTACCAGTTCCACCGATATATATATTGTGATTATAAATAGCAGTCGAATATCCATTGTTAACGAAAATCGAATCTTCAATTAAAAGGTTATCACCTGCACCCATAAAGCCCTGTCCTTTGTTATTAAAGATTAAAGCACGCTTGACTGTCAGATCGCTGTTTTCTCCGTCTGAACCTGGGTTTGTGGGATTGGACTCAGCAACATGTATACCTATACTGAAGTTGTATATTTCGATATCGATAATGTCAATAAAGTCGGCATCATTATAAACGAAGATCCCCCATCCACTATGATTACCCCGTAGTATCAAGTCACTAATGATGTATCCTTCATCGTGGTCGGCATTTGCATCATCTTCAAAAGCAAATGCATGCCCTCCACCCGACGCGTAGATCGTTGGGTTCGATATGTCGATGGGTGCGTTTGGTGGTGTATAGCTCGAGATCCTAATGCGATTGTCTGCACGGGAATTTTTATTCACGACACGACGCGAACCATTTGCTGCAAATGTTTCACCCTTGCAAAACAATATACTATCGCCACCATTTAGAGAGCCGATCATACTGATGGCCTTCGCGTAGGTTTTCCAAGCGCTATTATGACTCAAACCATCGTTTGAATTGCTGCCGTTGCTACAGACATGGTAATCAGCTGCTTGCGCTGAAAAAGCAAACATAAATAAAATAGATATGGATCTTATAAATTGTATCATTACGCACTTCATCAGAAATAGTTTAGCCAAGACGGCACGAACTAAGTGCAGGGTCAGTTCAGTCAGCTTCTAACCAGATACTTGAATTGAAACGAAAACCTGGATGCCAACCTGTTAAGGAAATGGATTTAGCAACTATGTTCTATCGAATCCGTTTCGTGCAAAAGGTACGAAACCAAAACAGATATTCTTTTTCCCGATAGATACTTCCCGTATTTCAGTCCTGGCAACCTGGTTGTCGATATTTTAGATCCCGTGAATTATAGTTATGAGGAAAATAAAATTCAGGATTTGCGACCTAATTCACAGGCCATATGAGAGGTTTGTGACCTAATTCACTGAAATCTTGGGTGCCCAATTTTTCTAAATCGCTGAATCAACATGGCTGTACCTGTTCGAACTGCTTTCCTCGAGTAACCGGCTTTCTTGACCAGATGCATGGAGATGGTGCATTAACGGGTGGCGTTTTTTGCAACTAAAAGGATTCGGTAATAGTTCTGTCAAGTTAGCGACATTTCGGTCAAATAGGCAGTATGACTAAAACAAATCAGATGTATCACGGATATCGTTTTCCTCCTGAAATCACCAGCCATGCCATTTGGTTATATCATAGATTTTGAAGACCCTCTGGCCGAGCGTGGGATTGTTGTTTCTTACGAATCCATCCGTCGCTTGTGCAACAAATTTGATCCTGCGTAAGCTCGAAAGATCAAGAAATGTCGAGGTGCACTTGGTGATACGTGGTACATGGATGAAGGTTAAATCGTGACGGTCCGAGGTGAGAAACTATACTTGTGGCGCGCCACAGATCAGGACGGAGTCGATAAGTATGCTAGTTCAAAAAGAGTTCGGGAGCCTCTCTGCGATACAAAGAAAGGCCTTGCCGTAACAAAGTTCCGGTATGCTCTAATATCTTGATTGCTCGGCCGAGCGGGAACGTCTTCTGCCCTGCTTGCAGCTTGATCAAATTACTGAAAACATAAATAGGCAAATTGAGCTATTTGATCGATTTATTTGTCTTCATCGGATGTCCTCTAAAAGATCCCAATTATGCTTAGGAACCTCCAATCTTGGATATCTTGACAATGGGGTAACCGCTATCAGTTTTTTGTATTGTGAACTTTACCCGATCCCCTGTTTTCAAGCCATCTGACAATGCCGAATCTAGCAAGTCGAAAGGCATGGTCATCGCTCCCATAAAGTCAGGAAAGTCCTCGTGTTTAATAACAAGAGTTATTCCATTATTTTCCACATGTTCAATCACACCCGTAGTGGTATGACTTTCCGCAGATGCGCTACCACATAAAGCCAGACTCAAAAAAATGCCAAATATCAATTTCTTCATTCCTTCTCCTTCAACTGTAATATAAAATGCTATTCATTCTCACTTGCACACAGTAAAAATCCGCTAGCAAGCATTGAGTCACCTCTGTTTATTCTAGAGGTTCGCTTATGAGTCATAACACAGCAATAAATCTTCAACTATCCGTGGTTCTCTCATTTCAGATGCAACGGGTAGTAAATTGCCAATCGACTCCATCAACCGATCATGATTGAAGCATTCAGCCTATCCGATGACAAGTGACATTTTGTCGCACCCCTGATGGGGTATTTCGTACTAAAACATGATGCTATTACCGTATCGTGGGATCGAGAATCTGTTCCGACACACAATGCTGATTTTTTCCGACGGTTGGTACTAAAGGTGGATGAGATCATACAGGCTTTTAACTACGTCGAAGGCAATGCCTGTATGGGTATTTCAGCCCAGTTCATGTCCACGAAACGCGTGAAATGGAAGCATCTTCAAAAACTGCTCAGTGACCACCTGGGTAATATTTCTGTGGCCACATGGGTGATCAAAATGCACCGTATATCGCTACAAAGAAAGCTTGCGAAAAACCAGCCAGGCGATAGATGTCCTCGCGTTCCACAGAGTTAACGCAAGCGATATTCCAGGTTAGTTTTAAAGGACCAGGATTGTCTTGGTGACTGGTCAGGAAACGGCGGGAATAATGCTGAAATTTTTATTGCTTTCAAAGCGGCATTTTTTAGTAGAGATGGACCTGTTGCTTCAAGCACCTTTAAATTCTTAATGCTGCCATCACGATTTAGTGTGAACTCAACCAAAACTGACCCTTCTTTCCGCATTTTTCTGGCTCGCTTCGGAAAAAATTTATTACGCTCGATCAAGCTGACGACCTGGTATCTATATTTATCTTCGAGCCTCGTAATCAGTTCGATAAGCTTTTGATCTAGTTGATGCGGATCATTGATGTCCTGATTGGCATGAGCAAGGATTGCCGCAGGTTTTGATATTCGAACTCTTTTGGGTTCAGGGTCTGATTTAGACTCCTGTCTGGGTTCCGGCGTCGGTTCGGGTTCGGGTTCAGGCTCCGGTTCAGGCTCCGGTTCGGGTTCAGGCTCCGGTTCCGGCTCAGGCTCAGGCTCAGGCTCCGGCTCAGGCTCCGGCTCGGGCTCCGGCTCAGGCTCCGGCTCAGGCTCAGGCTCAGGCTCCGGCTCCGGCTCCGGCTCAGGCTC
>JAAESG010000248.1 GCA_024229615.1 Gammaproteobacteria bacterium
AGTCATAGCACCCAGGCCAAGCGCGAGCGGATGCTGACCCTGATCGCTAACCAACTCCATGAGTTGGGCTATCGGGGCATGAGCGCAAGATCGCTGAAGCCGAAACACATCGAGGCCCTGCTCGAGCGTTGGCGCGAGCAGGAGCTGTCGATCGGCACGATCAAAAACCGCATGGCCTCGATCCGCTGGTGGGCGAACAAGGTGGACAAGCGCAACGTCGTGGCGCGATCCAACGAGCACTATGGCATTCCGGACCGACGCTTCGTCACCAAGGAATCAAAAGCGAAGACCGTGACCCGCGAGCAACTGGAGAAGGTCCGCGACGAGTACGTGCGCATGAGCCTGGAACTGCAGCAGGTCTTTGGCCTGCGCAGAGAGGAGGCGATGAAAATCCGCCCCGGTATCGCCGACCAGGGCGACCACCTGTTTCTGCAGCGCAGCTGGACCAAAGGCGGCCGGGAGCGGATCGTCCCGATCCGCACCGAGCAACAACGGGAAGTCCTCAACCGAGCTCACCGTCTCGCCGGCCGTGGCTCCCTGATTCCCGCCAACCGCAACTATGTGCAGCAGATGCGCGTCTACGAAGGCAATACCCGCCGGGCCGGGCTCCACCATATGCACGGTTTACGCCATGCCTATGCCCAGGACCGCTACGAAGAGCTGACCGGCTGGCCATGTCCAGCCGCAGGAGGGCCGGTGGCTAAGGATCTAACCCCGGAACAGCGCGAACGGGACCGCGAGGCCCGGCTCACCATCAGCTGCGAGCTGGGCCATGATCGCGAGACCGTGGTCGGGGCCTATCTGGGCCGGTGAGAGGCGATTTAGGGTCTAAATTGAATTTTTCTCGACATCGACCACCAAGGCTGAAGGGTTTTCGATCGGAACGAACATTTTTCGGTTATCGATACACTGGTCAGCGCAGCGCCGTTCGTCGTCGACCGGCGGGGCAGTAAATGGCGGCTGTGCATCCACTTAAGGATTGGTATTTATTGTTTAAATAAACGGGGCCACTTCTGAGATAGTAGATGGAAAATGAATCTGTCCGGTCTATATACAGTACTTGTGCTCAATTCCCAATACAAAGTCGGGGTCAAATTTCGGTGCAATTCAGTAAAAATAATGCTGCTAAAAATGGTACGACCGCCCTGCGGGCAGTTATTAATAAAAAGCGTCAATTGGGGCAGTCGATAGAGCCTTTGGTGCTTGCTCGCCTGGGGGCTCAGTATTGCCGTCAAAATAGAGACATTAAAAATCACGATGAAGCCTCTTTCGCCGTTTTTGAGCGCTATCTGGAAATCATGCCTGAGGATGAACAGGTTCGTGTGGCGAAGTCACAACTAGCCCCGTTGCGTGATACACGGCAGAAAAAACTACGATGGCGGTCAATTAGGCTACTTGTTATTGGCTCCAGTCTCGCTACCGCCGCAGCGATCGCAGGCGTATTTGAGCACTACACAGCCTTTACCCCTGGACTGCAGATGCCAGAAGTAGTCGTTGCGCCAGAGATGCGAGCTGCAGCTGTAGCGCTACCAACTGCGGCGTTAGAGCCGTCTATTGCATCGGTAGTACCGCCCACTGCATCGGTAGTACCGCCCACTGTATCGGTAACGCCGTTTGCTGCAGTATTAGAGCCACCCATTGCAGAAGAACCAACAACTGTTGATGAAGTTGAGAAAATACAGATAGACAAAACACCCATAGTCATCCGCGCTGTGGGTGATATCGTTCTAGGTAACAACTATCCCGGAAAACGGCTTCCAGACAAAGATGAAATGGCCCGTATCACTGCATTACAAAAGACTCTGGGCAATGCCGATATTGTTCTAGGTAATCTTGAGGCTGTGCTGCTCGATC
>JAAESG010000249.1 GCA_024229615.1 Gammaproteobacteria bacterium
CCCTTGAGATTTTGAAATATCTGGCCCAGGGGCTTGATTACCGTCTGGTGCTCGCCGAGCAATTCGTCGACCACGAGGCCGGTCTTTTGCCCCGCGTATTGCACCACGACGATATTGTTTCCGGGTTTAACGTCCTCGCCGTCCGACTGTTCGCTGAACACGTCGGCAAGGTGAAGATAGGGCATGACTTCACCGCGCAAGTTGACATATTCGCCTTTCACGTCTTGAGCGTCCCGATTGGTATGTTCGATACATTCGTCGACCAGATCGAGCGGGATGACGTAGGAAGACTTGCCCACCTGGACCTGGAATCCATCGATAATGGCCAGTGTCAGGGGCAGGCGTATAATGAATTTGGTGCCGACTCCGAGTTCGCTTTCGACCGATATCTGCCCACGCAGCGCATCGATGTTTTTATTGACGACATCCATGCCGACGCCGCGTCCCGAGATGCTCGTAACCTCCTCGGCGGTGGAAAAGCCGGGCGCGAATATAAGCCGGTTGATTTCGGCGGGTGTCAACTGCTGGGTTTCGGAGATCACCTCGTTTTCGATCGC
>JAAESG010000250.1 GCA_024229615.1 Gammaproteobacteria bacterium
CAGACTGATCCGGTTAAGGGCACGCACGACCCCTTCATAGGTGTAGAAGTTGGTGACGAGATCAACGGTTTCAATCAAGTTGGCCATGACTGTAATCGGAGGTGTTACATTCTTCTTTGTTTTGGATCGAAGGCATCGCGCAGGGCGTCGCCGATTAAATTCCAGGCTAGCACAAACAATATGATACAAATACCGGGAATGGCGATGGCATGCCAATATTTGAGCGGATCATCGGGGGGGCCGACGATATAGTTGCGGGCTAAAGCCACCATTTGACCCCAATCGGCATATCCTTTGGGAGCCCCCAATCCGATAAAACTCATAAAGGCCGCCACGATAACCATGGAACCGATGTCCATGGAGGCCATGACCAGCACCGGATAGATGCCGTTTGGCAAAATGTGCTTTAGCATGATCTTGACATTGGACACACCCATCACCTTGGCAGCCTGGACGTAATCGAGTTCCCGCAAGGTTAAAATGCCCGATCGCATGACACGCACATAATCGCGCCACTTGACCAGGGCCAGGGCAATCATGACTTTGTCGAGACCGCGCCCGAAAGCGACGACAA
>JAAESG010000251.1 GCA_024229615.1 Gammaproteobacteria bacterium
TGGCCATGATGCCGCTACGCAGCAGTAAACCGATCAGGCGTAAGATACGCTTGTCGGCAATTTGCTGACTCAGGCGGGCAATCAGCCGATCATGATGAATTCGATCGAAAAATTTCGATAGATCGATATCCACCACATACGGCTTGCCTCCGGCTACAATCTCGCGCGCCGATTCGACCGCCTGGCGTTGGTTCCGCTCAGGGCGGAATCCGTAGCTGTGGTCTGAAAACAACGGCTCGAAGATCGGTTCCAGCAGCGCTTTCAGCGTGGCATGCACCACCCTGTCGCGCACCGTCGGCACCCCGAGTAAACGGATGCCTTTCCCCCTTGGCTTTGGAATTTCCACCCGCCGCACCGGGGAGGGTTTGTAAGACCAGCTTTCCAGTTCCTCTTTCAGCTGGCTTAGCTCCTCTATCAGGCTCGATTCGAACTCGGCAATCGTTACCCCGTCAACACCGGGCGATCCCTTGTTCTTCTTTACGCGCCTGAATCCTGCTTCCAATCTTTCGATGGTACACAGTTCTTCGAAGAGTCTTGGCCCCTCTATGAATAGGTCTCTTTGTCTCATTTCACTCTCTATTTTGCATGAACCTTTCACCGATCAACGCACTGTCGATTCACCCAATATTTACGTCTCAGGCATTCGACCGCTCCTCACAAGCTGATCTCAGATCCACAGTCTTTAAGGTGTCTCATCAACCACTTACGTGTTACGCCCTTCACCTCCATCCTCCCTGATACTGGCCCGACGTTTTACCCTCAGCTATGTCACCATAACCTCACAGGCGCCA
>JAAESG010000252.1 GCA_024229615.1 Gammaproteobacteria bacterium
AGCGCAAACAGGTCGACCGGATGAAATGACAGATCATCGAGATCGAAACCGTAACCATTATAGTTCAGGCAAATCCCGAGTTGCTGCAGTTGTTCGAGTTCGGCAGCCTTCAAACCAGCTTTATAGCCCAGGTCGCTTGCCTGTGGGTCAAAATTATCACCATAGGCACCGACCACTGCCCAACTGACTTCGGCACCATCAAGCAGTTTATTGACGATTAAACTGGTACAAGTATCGGCGGCAACATCGATATGGCAATCGAGCAAATCGCTTACGGGTATTTCACCGGGATAGTGGTGGTCGGCATAGAAAACGCTGGCGCCGTTGTCAAGAACCTCGATCAGCGCATCGCGGTTTTTATCGAGTGACACATCGAGCACGGTAATTTCATCGCCAGCGCTGGCGTCAACCTGTTGCAACAGATCGATATCGCGCTTTAGGCCGCTGATTCGCCGTGCTGCACGCGGCTGTTGCAGGCGCAATTGTTGTAGCGCACAGATTCCATCGGCATCGCCGTTGAAGACGTCGAAAAAGGCCATTTGGCCTCGGCCCTGATATTAATGGATCCCGCGGTCAAGCCGCGGGATGACAGTTATCATTAGAAAGACTTACCCCTAAAACGGAATATCGTCGAAACCGTCGTCCATCGGCGCGGTTTCAGGAGCCGAAGGTCTCGACTGTGACTGACCACCGGATTCCATCGGTGCACCACCGCCTGCGCCGCCTGCTCGACCGCCGAGCATTTGCATTTCGTTGGCGACGATTTCGGTGCTGTAGCGATCGTTACCGCTCTGGTCTTGCCATTTGCGGGTTTGAATGCGGCCTTCAAAATAAGCCTGAGAGCCTTTCTTCAGATATTGCTGTGCGATTTCGGCAAGCTTGCCGAACATCACGATGCGATGCCACTCGGTGCGCTCCTGTGCTTCGCCGGTCGCCTTGTCTTTCCAGGTTTCGTTGGTTGCGACGCTGATATTGGCCACGGCGCCGCCGTTTGCGGTATACCTGATCTCGGGATCTTGCCCCAATGTTCCAACGATAATTGCTTTGTTAACACCTCTGGCCATGCCACGCTCCGCTAATAAATAAGATGGGTCCGATAATGAAGCCGGTATTTTACTTGGACCCATCTCAATATGCGAGTTGGAATTTGCATTAACCCGGTTGCTCCGAATCGCCGGGCCGACCCAGCATTTCCATTTCGTTGGCGACAATCTGGGTGCTATATCGATTGTTGCCGCTTGGGTCCTGCCATTTACTGGTTTTGATTCGACCTTCGAAATACGCCTGTGAGCCTTTTTTCAGATATTGTGATGCGATTTCACCCAACTTGCCGAAGATGACAATCCGATGCCACTCGGTGCGTTCCTGTGCTTCCCCGGTTTCGCGGTCTTTCCATGACTCGTTGGTGGCGACACTGATATTGACCACTGCATTACCGTTCGCGGCATATTTGATTTCAGGATCCTTCCCCAGCGTGCCGACGATAACCGCCTTGTTGATTCCCCTGCCCATAGCTTGCTCCCTGCATTGCTTGTCTATAACCTGAATCCGTGGGTCCATGACGGTGCATAACGCAAGTCTTTGATCCCACAGCGGTTCAAAAAATACCCGCTTAACCTATGTGTGAAGCTAAGATTTTTTGATTCCACCGTGAAATCAAACTCTTGCATTCCACATCCACCTTGAACCCACGGATTCAGGTATAAATTTCAGAATCGGCGTCCCTGCCGAACATTCATCCCTGCAGACTAATTACTTAACAAGAATATCGCTCTTGTTTTTTTCATAAGTCGAATCTCCAATACCGCGCACAAATACAATTTCGTCGGCCCGGCTAAACAAGCCGTAGGACTCGCGATAGTCGACGATGGCCTGTGCCTTGTTCATTCCAATACCATTCAGCGCCTCGGCAATTTGCGTCGCGCTGGCAGTATTGATATTGACCGGGGCGGCCGAGGTGACAGATGAGATAACGAGTGCAGCAAGCGCTGCGAGTGTATTGATGGTTTTCATGGTTACTCCTTGTAACTATTCAGTCCAGTTGGACATTTTCCTTAGCCTGAAAACTCCAGGCTCCCTTACAGACTGTCAGTCTG
>JAAESG010000253.1 GCA_024229615.1 Gammaproteobacteria bacterium
TACCGGCGCGGTGTTGAAAAAACTGGCAAAACACTATGCGGCCGAGATCGACTGCGCCGACGCTGCGATCCATCTGGTGTACCACCAATGGATGGGGGCTTTCCCCAGCAAACAGGATTTTGCCGAGCAACTGATCAACCTCTCCACGGTGATTGCTTCAATGGTCGGCGCGGATAAGATCATTACCAAAACCAGGGAGGAGGCAACGGGTATTCCCACCAAGGAGACGAATGCCAAAACAGTCGCTGATACCCAGTATTGCCTGGGCATTCTCAACGGCCTACCCACTATCGTTGACGAGCAGGAAGAGGAGATCTTAACACTCGAGGTTCAAGCCATTATAGAGGCAGTGTTCAATGATCCGGCCGATACTCTGTGGCGTAAAGTTTTCAACTCGATCAAGAACGGTATTATCGACGTACCTTTTTCACCCCATATCATTAACCAGAATGCAATGATCACCATCAGGGATGCCAACAAGAATATCAGGATCATAGAGCGAGGCAATGTTCCTATACCCGACCGCAGTTATGACTATGATCGGGCGCAATGTGATCTAAGCAAGGATACCACCAGTATCGTTAATGACATCATTCGCGACATCGGGATTATGCAGTGACCGACATGAATAACAAACTGCTGATCGATGTTGGCAGCACCTATTTCAAGATCAGCACCTTCGATGCCATTGAGCAGTATTTCAGGGATTTCAATAAAGACATCCTGGATGACCTGATGGCCAAGTGCGGTGAAACCATTAGCCGGTTCGGCAAGGAGGATGTCTACATCTGTTCCTCGGCCAACGGGGGTTTGAGGACGCTGATTATCGGTATCACCAACTCGTTCTCGTTAAAGTACGCCATCAGCATCGCTTTCAACTCCGGCATCAATATCATCGACACCAATCTCTACCAGAATATCGAGGACTATTCACTGCCCAGCGATCTCATTGATGTTGTGATCATCGTCGGCGGGGCTGATACCCATAGCGGCTTGTTCTCCGACAGCCTGTATAGCTACCTCGAACAACTTAACTATTCCAATATCGTCTATGCCGGTACAGTGCGGGATGCCCCCAGCATACGGAAACATATCAAGGATGTGGTAGTACTACCCAACATTGTCGACGACAGGCTGCATATCGTAGAAGAGCATCTGAAAGAGTATTTGACGAACCTCTACCAGCAGGATATTGAAGGCAAGGAAGACATCAAGCATCTCTATGACATTACCGCCAACCAGATCTTCCCCACGCCCTATATTGTTAGCAAGGCCTTACCAATGATCGACGCGAAGTTCTCGGTGACCGATCCCTTTATCCTGCTCGACATCGGCGGCGCCACGACGGATATCCACTATTCCAAGGACCTGGTAGAAGACAATATCGTGACTGAGAGTGAGTACGACAGGCTTGTATTCAAGCGACTGGGTGTCTACAAATCAAAACAATCATTGATATTCGCTGCGCAGAATAACGAATTCGTTTACGAGCTTCTCACCGATCTGAAAGTGACGGAAAACATCTTCCACGAACAGAGTGAAAAAGCGACAAAAGTGTTGATGCAACTCGCCATCTTTCTGGTGTTATGCAAAATGTCGCATTATGGGAAGTCGTTCGTCAACCTCAAGCTACTGGCAATTAACTCTATTGTGCTGACGGGTGGCATCACCAAGGTCTTAGTGGTTGAAGAGATCGAGATGATCATCGCCTTTTTCTACAAAAAGATTCTTACATCAGACCATAACCCCGTGACCGTGTTGGATAGCAACTACGACATCTGGACACTCGGGGCCGGAGGGAATCAGTGATGTCTATTAACTGTATACGAGCAGTACTCGAAGAAGCCGTGCAAAGCCACGGCGATAAAACCGCCGTCGTTTTCAACGAAAACAGCATGACCTATCGTGAACTGTTTAAACGGGTCAATCAGGTCGCTTTTTACCTGCAAGAGCTGGGGTTGCCCAGGAACTCGCGAATTGGTGTTTACTCTAACAAGGGCATAGAGCAAGTGATTGCCGTGCTCAGCATCCTGTCGACTGACTATGTGCTCGTGCCGTTGACAAAGCTGCTAAAGTCGGAGCAGGTCGAGTACATCATTAATGACTGTGATATCAAGTGTATTATCACCGACAAGCTTAAACTCGAGAGCATCGAGGAAATTGATTTCGACGGCCATGTCATTTCCTACGAAACCACCGCAAAGGATGTGGCGTCCTTTGAAGAGGTCTACAAGTACTATAACAAGTCGTACAGCTGTGATATTAACGGGCACGATAATGCGGTTATCACCTATTCATTCGGATTGACGGGCAAGCCCAAGGGTATCGTGATATCGCATCGAAACCTGATCGAATCCGCGCGCGTGGTCTCTCAGTACTTGAACTTGCAGCAGGACGACATTATTTCCGGTTTGCTCATTTTCAATCTCGACTACGGGCTTAATCAGATCTTCTGTGCGCTCCATAAGAGAGCCACACTTGCATTACACCGTTTGATTCTTCCGGGCGATTTTTTCAATCACCTGATCAATGACAAGGTCACGGTGTTGCCGTTGATGCCAGTTAATATTTCGCAGATCTTTGACGAGGATTTACAACGGATTCCCAGCGCCGAGCTCTTTGACAGCCTCAGAATCATTACATCCTCGGGCGGAAATGTAACTACGAAGATGATCAAGGATTGTAAGCAAACATTCCGCAAGGCCGATTTTTACTCGATGCACGGGCTTACCGAGGCATTCCGCTCGACTTATCTTGATCCCTCTCAAGTAGAAATCAGACCAAAATCCATCGGCAAGCCAATCCCCGATGTTGAACTTTATGTTGTCAACGAGGAGGGTAAGGAGTGTGCACCGCGCGAAGTGGGCGAGTTGATTCACCGGGGTGGCTATATATACCGGGGTTTCTGGAATGCGCCGGAGGAGAATGAGCAGCGCTTCAAGTCAGTGCAGATCCTGAAAGATGTGATTAACCTGGAGGGGCAGTTAACCGACGAAATCGTCGTTGCCTCGGGCGACTATGTCTACAAGGACGAGGAGGGTTACTTCTACTTCGTCTCGCGGCACGATGACATGATCAAAACCCGGGGCTTCAGGGTATCACCCTACGAAGTCGAATCAGTGGTCAGGGAGAATATCTCCCAAATTGATCAATGTGCTGTCTTCGCGATAGAAAATGAGCTTATAGAGGAGGAAATTGTTCTCGCTTACTCAGCACCTAGTGAGATAAGCGAGAAAGAGATACTCTTCGAGCTAAAAAAGCACCTGGCCTCCTATATGATACCCAGTCGAGTTGTTTACAAGAAGTCTCTTCCGCTGGTGCAGAGTGACAGGAATCAGGTCAACAAAGAGGAGCTGAAACAGGAATTGGCCGGGTAGGTTTCGTTGCCGGTGGTTCCTCCGGCCACCTCATACTCGCATTTTCCGGACCCACAGGTGATGATTCACTCACCGGTGATAAACATGAGTATCCAACGACTTGTCTCGATTTTATTGTTGTTCCTGGTTTGCGGCGTTGCGGCAGCTGAGTCCGGGTATACACCGTCGAAGGTCGTATACGACGTCTCGACCGCCGATGCCGGCGAGCTGAACAGCTTGCTCGACCGGGCCAGCCTGCTGCAGATCATGTACGGTAATGACCCGTTCGATACGTCTATCGTGCTGGTCGTGCATGAAGGCGCTATCCCGTTGTTTGCCGGGGCCGATGACGATTCCGGGCAGTTGATGCAACGTGCGCAAAGCTTGACCGCCGCGGAAATCATACAGTTCAGGTTGTGCCGCGTCTCGGCCCGGCTACAAGGTTTTACCGAAAGAGATTTCCCCGGTTTCGTTACGGTGGTGCCCATGGCGGATGCGGAGATCGTGCAATTGCAACGGGAGGGATACGCCTACCTGCGCTAAAACATTTGCACGGACGGCCATCAACAACAGAGTGATCTTTGTTTATATCGGGCTTGGCCTGTTTTTTTAATCGGCATGCACTGAGCCGATTCCGGGCCGTGGCCCGGTCGACAATCTAGCCCACCTTCAGCACCGCAGTTCTCCCGCGCTCTGAGCGGCTGCCAGTCGGCGTCGGTCAGCGGCACGGTCGTGAGCAGTGTTACCCGCTGCTCGTGGCTGGGTTCGAGCTTGCCAGAGTTTTGCTTTGCCGGATTTCCCGCGAAACGGTTCGAGCGAGGCCGTCGCGGAGCGTCTGAATGCATCCTGTATTCCCTGGTGTGCGATTATCTCGCTGCTTCACAATAACAAAACAGCATCTGTCAATCGTAGTCTCGATCCTTCCACTCGCGCACCGCGTGAAATACCGCATCGCGGTCGGGTAGCGATTTCCCGACCCACTTCTCGGCGGCGCGAATCACTGTTTCATTGTCCGTACGCATAAACGGATTTGTCGCCAATTCAGTGGCAATGCTGGACGGAACGGTAGGTTCGTCGCGCTTGCGCCTGGCAGCATCATCCATTTCTCGTTGCTGCAGTGTCGCGTTGTCGGGTTCCACCCATTTGGCGAAACCCAAATTTGCCATTGTGTATTCGTGCGCACAGTAGGCAAGCGTGTCGCCAGGCAAAGCGGTTATTTTCTGTAAAGACTGGCTAAGTTGCGTGTGCGTACCACTGAAAACGCGGCCGCAACCACCGGCAAACAGAGTATCACCACAAAACAGCGAGTCATGACCGTAGTAGGCGATATGTCCCTCGGTGTGGCCGGGTACATCGAGAATATCGAGGTCGAGTTCAAGGCCATCAAGGTGAACCCGATCACCCTCGCCCAGGCGAACCTCCAGCTCGTTGATCGGTTCGTTTCGCGGGCCGTAGACGACAGCATCCGGCCATTGGCTTTTCAGCTTTTTCACGCCGCCGATGTGATCGCCGTGTTTGTGCGTGATTAATATGGCATCGAGGCGTAAGCCTTTTCGTCGAATCGTTTCGATAACGGGATTGGCATCACCCGGATCGACGATCGCACAACCATCGTAGCCTTCGCGTTCCAGCAGCCACAGGTAGTTGTCTTCAAAGGCGGGAATGGGGGAAATTTTTAACATCGGTCTTTGCTATCTGTGCAAGGCAGGAGTGTCAGTCAACAGGCAGGAATTATGGGCTCACCTGGTTCAACAGACAAATGTCTTTTCACCTCCATGCGGGATTGGAAGGTCCAGTTTACATTAATTTGCACTGATTTCATGCCTGGGATGTAACTTGCTGATGTGGGAGATTTGCGGGAATCAGTTATGCACTGTTATGTTCAGTGGTACAAAGTCAGCTGTGACCTTTTGGTTAACCATTTCTCGGTGGCCATAAGTCTGGCACAGCGCGGTCTGGGCATTGCCCTGGTTGACGATTTCTCGATTGGTGGATGTCATTTCGACGGTATGGCAATCGAACCCTTCGAACCGGAGATTCTGGTCAACGTAGGGGTAATCTATCCCCGCTTCAAATCCCTGTCGACCTCGGCGCAACAGTTTGTCGAAATACTGAGAAACTCTTTAAAGCAAATCAGGAAGAGCCTGTAACATCGACCTGAAAAGCCAGCCTAGAGATAGTTGCACCGATGGAATCGCCTACAGCAAACTGAGCCCCCGCCTATCCTGGCAGTGTCGGCGCAAGCCTTCATGACAGAAGGCTATAGATGCTCGATCAAAATGTATTTGACACTTTGAATCAGAGAATCAAAGATTAAGTTATCCGACAGTTTACCCCGTTCAATGCAGTCTTAAGGTGTAAATGCCAGATGCAATCAATGAAAATCGAGTCAATAACTGCAATTCCCGTAGTGGTGCCCCTGACCTACGCGGGTCATTTCAAACGGGCGCGAAAGACTCATGCGGTACGCACTATTGTCCAGGTAACCTCCAGTGATGGCATCGTGGGTATTGGTGAAACCCGGGGTACCGATGCCGCGGCCATCATTCGGGATCGCCTGGGGCGCGAATTTGCGCTACCCGTTTCGAGTCACTGTATACAGCTCGATAGTTTGCGGGCATTTCCGGCAATCACCGGAGTCGTTTGCGAACCCCACAATCCCGGCGGCATGGTGCAGGTTTGCTCGCTCTGTGATCAGGCCCACGGTCTGAATCGAAAGTTATGGTTCCGGGCCTGTTTTGAACTGGGCGTTTCGTGGGTGGCTATGTGTCATATGGGGGTCGCATTTGCCCCGATGGATCGTCCTGCACAGACTTTGTTTAACTGGATCGAGGACGATCTCATAGAGGAGGATGATTACGCGATGCGAGACGGGGTATCCGGCCACCGGATTGGCCCGGACAGGGGGTCATGCTCGATGCAGAGGCCTTGAAACGATACACGGTACAGTAATTTTTTCGGAGATACTGGAAGCGGGTACGATACAGGCGATCAATAGGCGTTGACCAACTCTTCCAGAAACAGGTCTACAAAATGCAACCGTGGACAGTCTTCTCTGACCACCAGCCCCAGTTTTCGGTAAAACCGGGGGGATTCGAACGGCAGGCATTTAATACCCCGCGGCAGCGCACGCACATTTTTCCCGATGGGTACCACCGATACCCCTAGACCATTTTTGACCAGGGATTCTATTGCGTCCAGGGTGGTGATTTCCATGGTCGAATTTACGCGGATGCCACGCTTCCTTAATTCGCTGTCGATGAGTTGCGCCAGGGTAGCCTGTTTATTAAACCGCAGATAGGGGTTGTTACTCAGAACTTCGTGAAAATCATCACCGACCGCATTGCGATGGGCGATCACGCCAAGTTCTTCGTGGGCGATTTCAGTGTAGCGTGCCCCGATAATCTGGGTTGGCGGCTCGGTAATGATTGCACAGTCGATACTCTGGTTTTGCAGTTGCTTGATCAACTGCGGTGTCAGCGCCGTATGCAATTGCAGAAACAAGCCCGGATCACGATTGCGTAAACACCCCAGCGCCTTGGAGACGCCACCCGCCACCGAGGTATGAACTGCGCCTATTTTTAACGCACCATAGCGCGGATTATCAATGACGTTACTACTGAGATTTTCCCAGGAAACCAGCAGCTCACGGGAGCGTGCCACAAAATCCTTGCCTATCTCGGTGAGGCGGGGAGGTCGCGAGCTGCGGTCAAAGAGCTTAACCCCCAAATCTGTCTCCAGGGCCTGGATTTGCAAACTTACATTTGAGACAGACATTTCCAGTACCTGGGCGCAAGCCTGGAAGCTACGGTGATCGGCTATCGTCACCAGGGTACGAATCGACTTGATATCCATGGTTTAGTAATTGTAATTATAAATTTAATAATGCTCAATTTATAATTTTGATTATTCAGCAATACTAAATTAAAATTCACCAATTATGATGTGAACCTGATGCAATGCCCAATTCAGATAATAACCGGCAAGCCCCGCAAAGAGGCGCAGACCGTCTGGCCCGCGGTCTCGATCAATCCGCTGTAAAGGTCGTATTCTCATTGTCCGGCAACCAGATCATGCCGCTTTACGACGCCTTCCTCGAGTTTTCGACCCGTGTAGTTCATGTCCGTCACGAGGCCGCCGCGGTATTCATGGCCGAGGCTTATGCTCGTGTTAGCGGCGAAGTCGGCATTGCGCTGGTCACGGCGGCCCCGGGTTTTGGCAACGCCCTGGGGGCGCTTTACTCGGCATCGATGTCCGAGGTGCCTCTAGTCCTGCTAAGTGGTGACTCGCCGGTTAGCCTGGATGGCCAGGGCGCTTTCCAGCAATTCGACCAGGTTGCTGCGGCTTCGCCTTTCGTCAAGGCAAGTGTGCGCATGTCTCCTGGCGATGATCCGGAACGGATAATTGTTGACGCGATGGCTTATGCTAAAGATGGCGTGCCCGGCCCGGTCCACATTGCATTGCCGGTCGATCTGCTTGAATCAGGGTTTAACCCGGTTTCCCAGGCACAGGGAACTGGCAATATCTTCACGGAAACGCTTTCCAGGGAACCTGCGCCCGATCAAACCGAAAAGATTGCAATAGTCCTGGAGAACGCCGAAAGACCGATTGTATTGGTCGGGCCTCATCTTTTCAGGGGCCGGCACAGTGAGTTGCGAACTGCACTTGCCTCGGCACAGAATCTTCCGCTCATCGTGCTCGATAGCCCGCGCGGTTTAAACGATCCGGCGCAGGGCGCATTGCGCGAACTGTTATACGCTGCGGACTGCGTATTCTATCTGGGCAAGCCGGTTGACTTTACCTCGGGGTTCGGTGCCTCCGACGTCATTACCGCTGGCACAATTATCGCTGTATCTGATTATCGATCAGTTCTAGCCCATGCCGAAGCAGTGTTCGGGGAGAATCTGGTTGTCGCAGAACAGATAAACGCCATGGAGACCGCCAGGGCTCTGAGCCGCTATAAACCCCGCTCATTTACAAATCCTGATTGGCTGGCGAAGCGTGATCACTGGCGTTCTGTCGCCGATGAGGCGCTCAGGCACCGCGAATTAACCGATACCTCCGAGCAGGCTATCTATAGCAAGGATATTATTGAAGCAGTAACGGCATCGGTTAGCGAGGTCGGGCAATCAATCCTGGTTTGTGACGGTGGTGAGTTCGGTCAGTGGGCACAGGCGTTCGGCAGGGCTGATATCCGCTTAACCAATGGGCCGGCCGGCGCCATCGGCGCTTCGCTGCCTTATGCCATCGGTGCCAAAATCGCCCAACCCGATTCCCGGGTCATTGCGATCATGGGAGACGGGACCGTGGGATTTCACCTGGCGGAACTGGAGACTGCCGCCAGGGAGCAACTCGGGATCACGGTTCTCGTCGGGAATGACTCCCGCTGGAATGCGGAACATCTGATACAACAACAAAAGTACGGGCCCGATCGAACCTTCGCTTGCGAATTAACGGCAGACACGCGTTACGACCTTGCTGCGACTGGTCTCGCGGGTGAGGGTTGTTTTGTTGAGGATTTATCGCAGTTACACGGAGCCTTGAGTCAGGGCGTTAAAAACAGTCGACCAGTTTGCGTTAACGTCAAGATGCCGGGTATGCCCGCACCCAGATACACCCGGTTCGATATATAAATACTTTCATTCCGGAGTTGGGATTTTCGCAACCGATTTTTCCAACTGGGGTTAAGTCCGAATTTAACTGACCAGTTTTCCGCCAGGAGGAGGATGGTATTTTCCACTCCGCAGCCTGGCAGCGACTTCAGGGGTTACCCCAATGGAGGTGATTGGGCCGAGAACGAAGTTTTGGCTTTGCAGGACGGCAAAATTAGCACCGGATAACTACGGAGGCGGACATACCGCCACTCGTGTCCTGTGGGTCCCGGATATTCATGCGACCTGTGGAAGATAGACGTGATGAAGGCCATGAGCGGCGGGGATTTCAGTGCCGTTGCAGGGATCGGCTTCTCTTATCGCACGAGCATTCGGCACATCCTGATTCAGCGACCGATGCGTTCGCCACGGATGGTAGTACGCCAGATACGACGACAATAGTCTCTTGAGATGTCGCTCGTTGAGGACTATGACATGATCGAGCAGTTCGCGGCGTAACCTACCAATAACCCGTTCTACATAGGCGTTCTGCCAAGGCGAGGCAGGCACGGTGACGATCTCCTCCATCCCAGGGCTTTCAATCCATCGCGTGACCTCCCGACCGAAAATTCCATCGTCGTTCCGAATCAAATAGCGAGGCGCTGTATCAAATGGAAACGCCTCGACGAGTTGCTGCGCTGTCCACCGTGCAGCCGGATGTTCGGTAACGTAGAAGTGTACGATTCGTCGTCGGTCATGAGAGAGAACAACCA
>JAAESG010000254.1 GCA_024229615.1 Gammaproteobacteria bacterium
CGCATCTACGGCCTTCGGTTCAAAATCGAGCACGCCTTCAAGCAGGCCGTCCATGTCCTCGGCACCTTCGCTTATCACTTCTGGATGAACACCATGAAACCTCTGAAACATCGAAACGGCAATCAGCACCTACATCGAGAGTCAAAAAAATACCGCAATGCCGTTCAGCGAAAAATGGGCGCATACCACGTCTTCGTCTTCGCCGGCATCGTCGCCCAAGGCCTTCTTCAATACCTCAGTGCCGCTTATCCACAACTGGTCTGGCACTCTTTCGGCTCTTGGCTCAGGACCATTCGACCTGGTGTTGCCCCCTCCGAATTCGTCACCGCAGCGGCATTGCGCAATTCGTTCCCCGATTTTCTCTTGGCTGCGCCAGAAAATGAAATCCTCGCGAAATTCATCCGACAACGACAGGACCTCGATACGATGCGGCTTTTCGGTTGCCAAGCTGCAGCATAACTCGGTACTCTTGAGAAGATAATCAAAGACCGCTCGCATATTCAACATCAGTTTTTTCATCATTTCTGGAATGGTCTCGTTCTTTTGTTTGCTTTTCAGTAAACCAATGGCGAATCGGCGCAGTCGAGTCATGTTTTCAGGCCCGAAGCCGGTACGGATTTGACTGCGATCCTCATCATAGTTCCAGTCGATGATGTAATGGCAGCTTTCCACACGCCAGTGGCCCCGATTGTCCCGAAGCACCTGCTCGGCAG
>JAAESG010000255.1 GCA_024229615.1 Gammaproteobacteria bacterium
GAAGCTACTATAGATAGAACGAGCTGAAATCACGGAACTGAGTCAAAAGTTTCAATTCAAAACTAATTGCTTATGGTTTATGATTCCCGCTTTAAGTTATAAACTAGGCATCCGCCAAGCCGAGATCCAATATGGCCGCTACCAATAAGAAATATGCAAAACCCGTTTACCTCGTAGACGGCAACCGAACACCCTTTATCAAAGCGCACGGCAGACCCGGGCCATTTAAACATGCAGATCTCGGCATCAACGCCGCCAGGTCGCTATTGTTACGCATGCCGTTTGAACCGACCGAGTTTGATGAAGTGATTTTCGGTTCGACGATGCCGGGTCCCGATGAAGCGAACATCGCGCGCATTGTTGCGTTAAGACTGGGTTGTGGAGACCTGGTGCCAGCCTATACCGTGCATCGAAATTGTGCCTCGGGGATGCAGGCGCTGGATAACGCCGCGATGTCGATTGCCTCGGGACGCTCTCAACTGGTACTTGCCGGTGGAATTGAAGCCATGAGCCAGGCGCCGTTGTTGTTTCACCCTAAAGCGGTTAACTGGTTGGCCGACTGGTGGGCGGCAAAAACAATCAGCAACAAATTCAAAGTTTTGAGTGGCTTCAGCCCGCGTCTGCTGGCGCCTGTGATAGCACTGCTAAAGGGCTTAACCGATCCGGTTGTCGGGCTGAACATGGGACAAACCGCAGAACAAATAGCCTATCGCTTTGGAATTACAAGGGCTCAGATGGACCAGTTTGCGCTCGAAAGCCATTTGAAGTTACATCAGGCGCAACAGGATGGCTCGTTAACCGAAGTAACACCCATGTTTGACGGCCAGGGTAAGGTTTATGAACTTGACGATGGGGTCAGGCCTGATTCGACGCTGGATAAACTCGGCCGGTTACGACCTGCTTTCGACAAGCCTTATGGGCTCGTAACCCCGGGTAACAGCGCGCAGATTACTGACGGTGCAGCGGCGTTGGTCCTGGCCAGCGAAGCCGCCGTCAAGAAATACGATTTGGCAATATTGGCTAAACTGGTCAGTACCGAGTGGGCAGCTTTAAGCCCTGCGGAAATGGGGCTCGGCCCTGCACACGCGATTGCTCCTTTGTTGAAATCACAGCGACTGAAAGTTTCAGACATCGATTACTGGGAAATCAACGAAGCCTTTGCCGCCCAGGTACTGGCGGTGCTCGCTGCGTTGAACGACAAGGATTATTGCAAGCAGCATCTTGGCTTGCGTTCGGCCGTGGGTGAAATACCACATGAAAAGCTGAACATACATGGCGGCGGTGTCAGTCTCGGGCATCCGGTGGGTGCCAGCGGCGCCCGTATCGTGCTGCACCTGGCGAAGGTACTGGAGCAAAATAATGCCAGTACCGGGATTGCTTCTTTATGCATTGGTGGTGGTCAGGGTGGCGCCATGCTGATTGAGAGGAGCGTGTCATGAGCGAAACCATAGTCGATTGGCACAGCCATTGCGATGATGACGGGATTCTGTGGTTAATTCTCGATCAGCGAGATACTTCTACCAACGTGCTGTCTATATCGGTGCTGGATCAATTGGACAGCTTGCTCGACGAAGTAAGCAGCAATCCACCCAGGGCCATAATTTTTCGCTCAGGCAAAACGCACGGTTTTATTGCTGGCGCCGATGTGAATGAGTTTCTTGAGGTCGGTTCGACCCAGGAAGCCTTGATCATGATCAAGCGCGGTCAATCCCTGTTTAGCCGTATCGAGGCACTACCCTGCCCAACCGTCGCGTTGATCGAGGGATTTTGCATGGGTGGTGGCACCGAACTCGCGCTCGCCTGCGATTATCGCGTGGCCCTGGATGATGCCGGTACTCGAATCGGGTTGCCGGAAGTCAAGCTGGGCATTCACCCGGCTTACGGTGGCCTGGTGCGTTCTACGGCGATGATCAACCCATTGAATTCATTAGAAATTATGCTTAGTGGGCGGGCTTTGAGAGCTTCCGCAGCACGAGCTATCGGACTGGTCGACGCGGCTCAGCCAAAACGTCAGATCGAGCGTGCCGCGCGCAGCATGGCATTGTCTCCCCCTCCACGGCAAAGCATGCCGTTGCTCGGCAAGATTCTGTCACTGCCGGGTGTGCGTAATTTGCTGGCGGGTTACATGCGCAAGCAAGTTGCAAAGAAAGCACCACGACAACACTATCCTGCCCCTTATGCGATTCTGGACGTCTGGTCCAATTTTTACGGTAACAAAAAGCGCATGATGGAAGAGGAAGCCAATTCGGTGGCACGGCTGATCCAGGGCAACCGGGTGCGCAGCCTGATTCGAGTGTTCTTCCTGCAAACCCGTTTAAAGGGACTGGGTGACAAGAAATCGTTTACACCCCGACACGTACATGTCATCGGCGCCGGTACCATGGGTGGCGATATTGCCGCCTGGTGTGCCTTACGCGGTTTTAACGTCACCCTGCAGGATCGTGAGGCCAAGTATCTCGGCAATGCCTTTAAGCGTGCCCAGCAGTTGTATAGCAAGCGATTGAAGACCGTGATGGAGCGTAATGCTGCGCTGGATCGTCTGATTCCTGATATCAATGGCGATGGTGTGACCAGGGCTGATGTCATAATAGAGGCGATTTTCGAGAATGTGGAAGCCAAACACGCAATATATAAGGCTGTTGAACCACGTATGAAACCCGGTGCGGTGCTGGCGACGAATACCTCCAGCATCCCGCTGGAAACGCTGGCGACGGTGTTAAAGGAGCCGGACCGCCTGGTTGGCATCCATTTCTTTAATCCGGTTGCGATGATGCCGCTGGTCGAAATCGTGGAAACCGAGTCGTCGTCCGAGCAGACGGTTCAGCATGCGATCGCGTTTACGCAACATATCGGCAAATTACCCTTGCCGGTGAAGAGTTCGCCCGGCTTTCTGGTGAATCGTATTCTGATGCCTTACCTGGTCGAGGCTTTCACCCTTTACGATGAAGGTACGGCGCCAGAAACGATCGACAAAGCGGCGACCGACTTCGGCATGCCGATGGGCCCGGTTGAACTGGCTGACACGGTTGGCCTCGATATATGCTACTCGGTGGCAAAAAATCTATCCTCGGCATACGCTATCGAAGTACCTGCCGGGCTTAAGAAATTTGTCGATTCAAAACAACTCGGTAAAAAGTCCGGACGCGGGTTTTATCAGTATAAAAATGGCAAACCGGTCAAGGACAGGGATGCCGACCCAGGTGATCAGAAAGTGATTCAGAACCGGCTGGTTTACCGTTTCCTTAATGAAGCAGCTGCCTGTCTGCAGGAAGGCATCGTCAGCGACAAGGATTTGCTCGATGCCGGCATCATTTTTGGAACCGGATTTGCCCCCTTTCGCGGAGGGCCGATGAATCATAGTTTACAGGAAGGCGTCGATACGCTGGTCGCGGCGATGGTTGAATACGAGTCGAAATTTGGTGATCGATTTCATCCAGCCGAGGGTTGGTCCCTGCTCACCGAGTGAAATGCCCGTACGGTTTAAGCCTGTTGTGGATACAGTTGCGGCAAGCGAGTACCACTTTTAGCGAAGCGCGTTTTTGGCTTGCCCTCAACTACGATTGATTGCCACAGGGCGAGACCGTTCCATTGCATTCGATGATTCGCAAACAAAACCGCGTCCAGTCGGCTAAGTTCCAAACGCAAAGCAGTTGAAGGTGATTTGTCTGCGATCTGATGTAGACCGTGGATGAATTCGTTGGGCCAGCGCACCCTGCCCCATTCGAGCAATGCATACCGAGCGCGTACAGGATCGTGCGAAGTGCAGGCCTGTTTTAACTGTCTGCGAATTTGCTGGCGGTTTGCCAGCAAGGTGATTTTTATCTTGAGCCGACCACGCTGTGATGGCATGAATGCCACTATGGCAAAAGGGTTTTTACGGCCCTGGTTTTAGCCAACCCGGGCGGGCCTTCAACCAGAATGTGCCCATCGGCCAGTAACGCCACCATCATTCTTGAGATCAAGCGCTGCTGCCCGAGAATGTGAGTATTCATGAACTCGCTTAAAACCAGGATATCTTTGCGTAGTGAGTTGGTTTTGGATTCGAGCATCTTCCCGGTCTTTGACCACTTAACAGCAAGAATAACTGCCCTCTGGTTTAAGTGCCAGTCTGCATGTTGCCGCAGTATCGCGGTATCTGGACGAGTCAGAGCCGGGACAGGGTCCGGGTCGGCAGTGAGCTGTTTTTAGAGTCCCCGATAGGGGATCCGGAAACCACCGGCTTTGGCCGGTGGTTGTTCACACCTCGACCTTGAAAGAGCGCTAGTTTAAGCCAAACAGGTTATTTGCATTTTGGTAGGTGGTGTTGGCCAGTGTTTCGAGAGACTCGCCCCGAATTTCGGCCAGTTTTTCGGCAACCAGCCTGACCCGCCCGGGGTGGTTGGTTTTACCGCGATGCGGTGCCGGCGAAAGCCACGGTGCATCGGTTTCAATGAGCAGGCGTTCAAGCGGAATTTGCGTGGCCACATCGCGTACGTTCCGTGCCTGGTTGAAGGTAACAATCCCCGATATTGAAATGTAGAATCCCAGGTCGATAGCGGCGCTCGCCATTTCCCAGCTCTCGGTAAAACAATGTAGTACGCCCCCTACTTCCTGCGCTTTATGTTTACGCAGCAACTCGATCGTGTGGTCGCATGCATCTCGGGTATGTATGACCAGAGGCAGCGAGCAGTCACGGGCGGCTTCGATATGGGTGACGAACCGTTCGCGTTGCCAACCGAGATCGCCGGATTGATGGAAATAGTCGAGCCCGGTTTCGCCGATAGCGACCACCTTGTCGCGTTGCGCGAGTTCACATAGTTGATCAATCCGTGGTTCTTCAACATTCTCGCAGTCGGGGTGGACCCCGGCGCTACAAAAAATATGCCCATATTTTGCGATACGCTGATACATACTGTCGAAGGATTCGAGATTCACCCCGATGCATAACATACGATTGACCTCTTCCTGTTTGATGGTCTGCAACAGTTGGTCAAAATCGTTATCGAAATCATCCAGCTCGATGCGATCCAGATGGCAATGCGAATCAAAGTACACTATGGAGTCCTGCCGGGAAAATGCCTGTAAGAGATTGTTACGGGTTTAGTCGCTTAACCAGGCCTGGCTGGCAGTCAGTGCGTACCCTGATGAGACGCTGATCTACATGGTATGTGTCGGGCGATCCGCCTGTAGTGCCCCTGCGAGAAAGCCTTCTATTTTATTACGCGTGGTGCCGTTGTCCTGGGCACTGAACTGGACTCCTATGCCGGCCGCTTTATTGCTCTGAGCGCCCTGCGGGGTAACCCAGATGATTTTACCGGCAACCGGCAAGCGGTCCTTGTCATCCATCAGGCTCAGCAACATGAAAACTTCATCGCCGAGCGAATATTGTTTGTTGGTAGGAATGAACAATCCACCGTTTTTAACATAAGGCATGTAGGCGGCATAAAGCGCGCTTTTATCCTTGATGTTGAGCGACAGTATACCTTGGCTACCTGGGGCTCCCATCAGACCAATCTCCGCGTAAGTATTTGTTTTAATGATATTAGCACGTCTTCGAGCTGAAGTTGGAGATCGAGGTTATTTTCCTCGGTGCGCAATTGTTGCTGTGCCTTGGAACGTAACTGTAAAAGCGCCTGGGCAACGGGGCGGTCAGCAGATGATGTCGGGTTGGCGTCGGCGTCGACGCCACTGCTACGGTAACAGTAAGCATTGAGCGTCAGGTCGATCAGGCGTCGAATCATCGCGCTATCGGAAGACAATAATCCTTTGCAAAGCTCGGTCACGCTGAGATTTCCGCGCAGAAACAGGCTAAAACGAGATTTGAACTGCTCGACCAGCGAGGCGTAGTCATGCCGTTCTA
>JAAESG010000256.1 GCA_024229615.1 Gammaproteobacteria bacterium
GATGCGAGCTGTTCCGCTGCGTCCGAGACCGTCTATCTGAGGGAATATTCACCTGGTCCGACCCCATAAGACAATCAGGCCGGTCAGCCTCCAACACTCGACATCGCGTTATCACTGCATCGATCCATTCGGTTGGCAATCACGCCGAGCCATATCGATCCAATCGCAGTCGATGCAACGATAATCGCATAGGGCATGGCGGTGCCGTCGTGAAAGACGCTGACCAGCATGGCGACAATACCGGCCAGGCCAATTTCAATGAACCCGAATGCCGATGCCGTGCTACCGGACGAACCGTCAATTGCGCTCATCGCCCGGGTGGGTGCCACCGAAAAAATCGGCCCGAGTCCGAAGGCGATCAACAGGTTGCCAAGCGCCAGCGTCAGGTGATTGAGCCCATTGGTGTATTCGAGCACGGCAATCAACACAGCGCCGATCAGCATAACTGTGAGACCAAGGTTGAGGAGGCGAATCGCGCTGTAGTGCTCGGCCAGTTTCGCCGTCAGTGTGGCACCGGCAAAATACGCGACGACGATCACGGCCTGGTAGTAGCCGAAATGTTCGACCGCTACGCCGAAATAGTCGATCAGAATAAACGGCGCCGCGGTAATGAAGCAGTAAATCATACCCAGCGAAAATCCCGCCAACAGGGCGTAGATGTGAAATTGACGGTTACGCAGTATCCGTACATAGGTTCCGGCAACGACACGCCAGGCCAGCGCACCGCGATCTGGTGTACCGGATTCGGGTAATAGCAGGTAAATCAGTAATGCAGCGATGCTTGCCAGAGCTGCGGTCAGGTAGAAGTTGTATTGCCAGCCAAGATAAACGTGGATGTAGCCTCCCAAAACCGGCGCCACCGCCGGGGCAAGCGCGATTGCCATGCCGTAGATGGCATAGGCCTTAATCTGCTGCTTTTCGTCGAACAGGTCGCGAAATACCGCGAGGCAAATTACCGCTTCAGCCGATGCGAACAGGCCCTGGAGAACTCGCGCGATGAGTAACTCGTCTATCGTTTGCACGAATGCACATAACAGGCTGGACAGGATGAATAGCGAGATTGCGGTCAGCATGACCGGGCGGCGGCCAAAGCGATCGGCTAGCGGGCCATAGATGATTTGTGCCGCACCATAGGCGATTACGTTGATACTGATGGTCAGTTTCAGTAGTTCAGGCGTGGTGTTGAACCAGGTGACAAGATCCGGCAGGCTCGGAGTGTATAAATCGGTTGACATGATACTGGCGGACTCGGCAAGCACCATGACGAAGATGACAACGAGAAAGCCCGGTGGGGAGGATTGGGTGGACATGCGATTCCTGGTGACGTTTCGGGGCGACAGCATGGTGTAGGCACCGGTTGAAGTCAAACTCGGAATGTTATTAGCAGAAATGCTAGATAAAACACGTAGCTTGCACCGAGTAGGCATTCGATATCCGCGACACTGTAGAGTTCACCGTCTGAATCTGGCACAAACTACATATTGCGCAGCGCATTGAGAATGATCGCTTCCAGGAAGGGGGCGATGTGGACTATTGGCGATGAATCTTGAATTGACAAGTTATATCCAAAGGTAGATATTCTGGTCGTCAGGCGTTACCAGCGAAGACCCAAATTGAAAGATGGAGAATTCTGAGCATAGTGTTTAGAGAACCTGAGGAAGTTGTAAGAACTACCTGCCCGCGTGATTGTTATGACGGATGCGGTATCGTCGTAACGAAGCGTA
>JAAESG010000257.1 GCA_024229615.1 Gammaproteobacteria bacterium
AATATCAAGGGCACTTGGCTCTGACCCACTGACTATTATGAAATATATCAAGTACCTGCTGATCATGCTGATCATCGATGGATTAGTATTCCTGGTATTGGCGATTGTTTCCTCGGTAGGGTACGCAATCCAGATTGCGATCATCGTGCTTCCTTTGTCGTTGTGGACGGCCCGGCTGATCGTTGCGCATCGTAGCGGAGAAGTAACCCGTAGAATGCGGTTTCTCGATGGTGGCCCCGTTTTTGCCGGTAATTTTTGGTGCTTCAGACCGGAGGTTTATAAGCGCCGACCGGGTTTCGATAACTTCAAGGGTTACTTTATCAAAGAAACTCTTGCCTGTTTTCTGGGTTGGGTGATGTTTTTATCTATCCCGGTTGTTAAGGTATTGCACGATTTCGGTTTCGACGTACGCTGAAAAAAATCGCGAAGGACTATTGCGTGGAACGTTTTGAAGGGGTGTGTCGGCGGCCCGGCAAACCGGTTCATTGACGACCAAAAGTGTAAAGCCTATTTTGTAACGAGATCTCGAAGATATACCCGACGCATCACTATCAGGCCAGATTAACCTACCGATTCACGACAATGTCCGGGGTGCCTCCTTTTACACATCAGGAGACCACTCGCCATGTTAATCAATCAAATTATTGAACTGCTCAACAAACTGCGCTTGTTCGCTATGATTACCGAGCTGGGAAACCAGCGGATCAATACTGCTGTTCAGGAATGGAGCTTTGAAGAGCGGTTAGGCATGCCTGTCCAGGCGGAGGATAACGATCGAGAGGGCCGGCGTTTCCAAAGAACGCTCCGGGCGGCAAAGTTCAAGATTCAGGCCTGCGTGGAAGATGTCGATTACCGATCCAGACGAGGCCTGGAACGGAGTCAATTTTCATCTCTCACGACTTGCGACTGGACAAAAAATTCCCTCAACAAGTTGACCGATTGACCTTTATCTTGACGGCGCCCATTTAACTTCCGTTCATCATCTTACCATTTCACATTCATTCTTTTGACAGGGGCTGTTTAGGTCGCCGGCTTACACTATCAACATCGATTGTCAAAAGTGCGGAATCCAATGAATCAATCAATATCCCTTGCTGAAGCTATTATGAAATTGAAATCTAACAGTAACCAATCCCGTTCTCCGGCCGAGGATTTTATTGACAGTATTGTCCGGCCTTACAATCTCTCCGATGCCAGAGCGGTTGCGCTTTTTGAAAACGTGAAGCGGTCTGTTAGAGGTACTGTCAAACTGCCCGACGTAAGAGAAATTTAGGGAAGCTCTGCATAAGTCATCCTGACTTAGCAGAGCACGAAAAACGCAAAATGCGATTTTACGTTTTTCTTCATTTTTCAATCACCTGTGTGATCGAAAAATGGCGGCACATCCCTGTGCCGCAGGAATCTCTGCATTTTGCAGAGATTCCTTAGGTTGAATCAAAGAATCAAAGGGCCAGTGTCGATTGATGTTGGGACTTTGAGACCGATAGCGTTTTGATTTCCGGTTGGCGCCTCTGGGTAGAGGCCTTGCTCTGCGGTTCTGCTTTTGTTCGATTAATTGCTTGAAATAGCCGTTAACGGGTCGTTACCCAACCCCCGTAGGATAGATTTTAACCCCACTAACCAACATAGGAGAAAAACCATGGTAGCGAGAACGCTTTTCGTATTAGCAATTGTGTCGGTAATTCCTTTTAATGTCATTGCCAGGGACACACATTCTGGCGGTCACGATCCAGTCTCGGATGAAGTCATCGCCCAGCAACGCCACAATCTGGCAAAAAATACCCAGGGTAAAGGCTTTGGGCCTCAATCTCCTCGCGATATTGACTCAGTTAACGGTAGCAACAGCGTCATTTTCAGCACTTCTCCGGCGTATTCGCAGATGAACCTGTGTAATATACACTTTCACAAAAATGCCGAACACAAAGGCGGTGAATTTACCAGGTATGCCGGTAATGGTGATGGCCACGGATATCTCAGCGGCTACCAGTATTCGGGGCAATTGACAAAGGCGGAACTATCCCCCCTCGACCACGAAGTATGCCCAAGCCAACACGGCAGCCTTCATCCAGGAGACACGATTGAAGTCCACTATGTACATTCAACCGCGCAGATAAACCCAGGGTCCACTTTAGGTTCTTGTCTCAACGATTCGATAAAGAATCCGCAATTGCGCGTGGAGACTCAAGTTTATGTCCTGGTTAATGATAAGAATGCTGGTGATTTCGACGAACTAACTAAACACGGAAAGAAAAACGGCTTTCACCAAGCCTTGAATATCCCTAACGATACCGGAATACCTGTTCAATATGCCGGTTCCACCACAGGGCCGGGTTACAACGAAAAAGGCTCTCCTTTCCAGGTTACCTGGAGCGTTCGTCCTAAGGTCGCCAAGGTCCATATCGAATCGGTTGGTAAGTGGTGTAAAGGCAATGTCTTCGATGAAGACCATGCTCACGGGGTAAGGAACCTCGTCATAAACCCGGATCTTGTGTCAGCAATCACGCACTTGTAAAACAGGAGACACCCCAGCTTTGCTGGGGTGTCCCGCATCGTTTGACAGAACCGGAAATCTCACTGTAACGCCAAAGCGTGAGCCGCCAAGCACCACGTAAAGGAGAAACCATGAGATCGGTAAACAGTTTAAATCACACCCGATGGGCGTGTAAGTATCACATCGTATTTACTCCGAAATGTCGGAGGAAAGTTATTTGGTGGAATACACCGAGAGTTGGGAGAAGTGTTCCATAGATTGGCGAGACAGAAAGAGAGTCTGATCGAACAAGGTCACCTGATGAGCGACCACCTGCATATGATGATATCGATTCCGCCCAAATATGCTGTAGCGCCGGTTATTGGTTATATCAAAGACAAGAGTGCGATCCATGTCGCCCGCAATTATTCAGGGCGGAAATGGAATTACGTGGGGCAGCACTTTTGGGCTCGGGGGTATTTTGCCTCAACAGTCGGAAGAGATGAGGAAATAATTCGAGCCTATATCAAGCATCAGGGGCAAGAGGATCGGCGAGTCGATCAAATGCAGCTGGTGTAATCGACCCCTTTAGGGGGAGCCGGGAGCCGACAGGTTCCATAATTGCCGCTTTGAGCGGCTTACAAAACTAAAGCCCCCGGCTTTGCCGGGGGATACTTACTCCGAGAAATTATTGTGCGACTGCGTCGTCGCGGATTGTTTCGACGCAAGTCCATCCCCAGGATTCCAGTTTGGTGATGAACTCGGCTGCTTTGAATTCACAGTAGGCGCCGTCATGCTGCGCATTCCAGAGCACCTGGTCTTCAACGCCTTCGGTCAATTTTTTGTAAACCACGTTGCAGGGTGCGGGTGTTTCTGTAGGCCTTTCGACATGCACTTCACGGACGTCGTTGTCGAGACGACAACTCCACGATTCCGCCTGCACACCAAATGGCATCAGTAGCGAGATAGATAGAACCAATGCTGATTTTTTGAGAAGTTTCATGAGTTCTGCTCCTTGTTTTGAATGCGAGTATAGCCGCCCGGGTTGTCAATTGTGCCTGCTGGACATAGTTTTATACAGCTTAACCTGAAATGAGAGCAATTTAATTGACCGAAGACAGGACCAGGTGCAATGTGTTGGTTGCGACAGGAGCGCCCTTGTGAGCCGGTTAGATTGTATCCCATGTTTGTCCCCCCTTAGCGGGGAGGGATCTAGTCGACCCTGAAGCCCTTCGCAGACAGCCACTCCCGGTTGAACAGACTCGAGCGATACTTGCCGCCACCATCGCAAAGCATGGTCACAATCGTGTGTCCCGGCCCCAGTTTCCTGGCGACTTCGATCGCGCCACAGACATTGATCCCGGTGCTCGAACCGAATAACCAGCCTTCCTCTCGCAGCAGCCTGTAGACCTGGTTTACCATGTCCTGATCGCTGATACGAAGCGCCCAGTCAATTTGGCTGCCGGCAAGATTGTCGGTGATACGGCTGTTGCCGATGCCCTCGGTGATGGATGTGCCTTCGCTTAAAACGGGCGTGCCGGTCGCGACGTAATCGTAGAGCGCGCTGCCGATACAATCGAGCAGTACCAGATGGACGTCCTCTCGATGTTGCTTGAGGTATTGCGACACACCGGAGATCGTACCGCCGGTACCCACCGCGCACGCAAAAGCATCCACGGAGCCCTCAGTCTGTTCCCAGATTTCGGGTCCGGTGGACTCGTAGTGAGCGAGTCGATTTGCGATATTATCGAACTGGTTGACCCATACAGCGCCGTCCATCGATTCGGCGTAGCGGCCAGCTTGCTTCTGGTAGTTCATATCGTCGGTATAGGCGACCGTGGGTACGACGCGCACTTCGGCGCCCAGGGTTTCGAGGATTTCTACTTTTTCAGGCGACTGGTTGTCGGGCATGTAGATAACACAGGCATAGCCGCGCGCATTGCAGATATGGGCTAGACCGATGCCGGTATTTCCAGCGGTGCCTTCGACGATCGTATCGCCTGGTTGTAAGGCGCCGTTTTTCTCGGCTTCACGGATCATCCACCATGCGGCGCGGTCCTTGACCGAACCACCGGGGTTCATGAATTCTGCCTTGCCGAGAATTTCACAACCAGTTTCCGCCGATGCGCCGCGCAAGCGAATCAGGGGTGTATTACCGATGGCCTCGATAAAACCGTTACGCGTGTCCATTGAAATCCCGTCACCTCCACGAATCGAAAGCATAAACATTTTTGCTGCAAACAGATAGCCATGTGGTATTTCGGATAAACGGGATAACAACCCAAATGTCCGATCCCGAATTCTGTCGGGGCCCGGAAATAAGTAACCCTGGCAGCATCCCGTTGTGTCGAGCGGATCATTTTATGGCCGCATCGCAGTGATGATCGTCACATGCCAACGGATGCGGCAGATGTATTTTGTGTTCCAATGCTTTTTGGTGCCAGGCCGGCGAACGGGGTTGGTATTTGCAAACCGCATAAATGACTGATCTTAGCCATCGTTCATCTTGATGATTAAAAAACAGGGGATTCAAATCATCAATGCAAAAGTATCAAGTATCTTATGTGGGGCGGGATTTGCGTTGCTCACGTCACTGGCACAGGCGGTCAGCGTCACCAGTTTTAACACCGGGTTTACCGCCTCTCAGAGTGTCTTCAAGGATGGCGCGTCGGCAGGTTTCGATGAAAGCGGGAGTACCGGCGGAGCGATCGGGATTTCCTACTCGGCCAAAGCCAATGCCGGTACCGTCAAGGCCAATGTCAATGGTCAACTGCAGGCGACCTATGATGAAACGATCAAGCCGCCCGGATCGACCACGGTCAGTCTGAAATATAACGGCGGGTCGAGTTCCGTGTCGTCCAAATTGGGTGCGAGCGCCAATCTATCCGGATTCCTCAATGTGTGCGTGATCCCGAACATTTTTACCGGGGCTGTATTACGCGCATCAAGGAAAGTTTTGCATTGCTCGACGAAGGCCTTTTTCTAAATCCGAGCAAGGCATTCATCGCCAACCTCGGAGTCATCAGCTCAGACAGTGATGCCGATAGCGCGATTGGATTTGGTCCCAATATTGATCTGATTATCGGTGAGCTGGGTGCCGAAGTGAATCTCGATGTCGATCAGGAAATAAAGTTCATGCCACAGGCGATCGACGGTGTGCTCAGCTACCGAAATCGCAATACCGGTGAGTCGTTTATGACCCCGTTTGTGATGGGCATACTCGATATGATTGATATAACCATGGAAGCACTGAGTGAAGGGCTATGGGACTTTTCGTTGCTCGGCCTCGATCTTGTCAGCCTCTTCAACAACGATGTGGAGCTGGAGATTCGGCCGACGATCAATTATATC
>JAAESG010000258.1 GCA_024229615.1 Gammaproteobacteria bacterium
CACTAACTGACTCGATTCCTACCGATACCTGAAATGTCGAAGTCATTGACTTTACTAGAATATTTGGCTTAAGTAAGTGCCATTCGGGTCAGATCTTATATTTCGCCGATCCTCTACCTTTCGACTCATAAGGTATCGAAAAATATGCTCTGCCCCCTCGAAGCCAGAAGATATCCCACCGGCGATCAAAGCCTGAGAAACCGGATCTGACCCCGCTTGCAAGTAAACGCGGCTATGCCTCCACGGGATAGCCGGCCTTCTCCCAGTCTGGCATCCCGCTGTGACTGATGCAGACGATGTGATTCAATCCCTGGAAATTCAGATTGGTGGTGGATGTCTGTGCACGTCGACCAGAGCGGCAATACAGGTAAACCTGGTCAAACTGTTTTAACTCATCGACATAGGCATTTTCGGTACCCATTGGGATATTGCGACTGCCGGGTACGTGACCGCGTGCGAATTCTTCCGGCGTACGATTGTCCATCACCAGGGTATTATCGGGCGGATCCTGCCATGCCTGGTACAGGTCGTTCATATCGAAATCACGCAGCAGATAGCGATTCGGATCGAAATTGATACCAACGCTCATGTTAGCCGGAACCGCTTCGTTGATGCGTTTGGGCATATCGAGGTTCAAATTGTTCATCAAATCGATAAATGTCTGGCGCTCGCGACCTCCTCCGAGCCGCGGATTCCAGCTTTTTTCCTCGCCGATGGTAGACGAGGTGCGACCGTTATAGTCGTGTCCGGGGAAGACGATGGTGTCATCACTGAGCACAAACAGTTTCTGCATGATACTGTCGTATAGCAAACCCGAATCACCAAATTGAAAATCAGTACGCCCGCAACCACGTATCAACAGGGCATCGCCGCTGAACAGCATACCTTCGCAAAAATAACTGGTGCAACCATTGGTGTGTCCCGGGGTCGATATTGCACTGATCTGGTAGTGTCCAAGGGTTATGCTATCGCCATCCTTGAGTGGCAAATCGATCGCCTCTATACCCGAGCTTTCACCGTAAACCAGCTTGGCACCGGTGATCTCGCGAATTTTACCCGCGGAGGTGATGTGATCGGCATGGGCGTGTGTCTCTATGGCGTACAGCAACTCCACACCCAGCTCGTTGATAATTTGCATGTCGCGATCAAAGGTCTCCAACACCCCGTCGACGATAGCGCCTTCCCTGGTTTCGGCGTCGATTAGCAGATAGGTATAGGTACAACTCTCACGATCGAATAACTGTTTAACGCTGAGCTGGGGTTTGGCCATTTCAAATTCCCTCCCGGATATGCCGTGCCAGTTTAATTTTTACCATCGACGATGACAATTGAGAATGGCAAGTTGGGCGAGTTCCGCTAAAATTCCCATAGATGAATCAAAATGAGCTCATAAATCAGTTGAACCTGGAATCGGAAGCACTGGCGTTCACAGTTGTCGCGCTGGCAATCCTGTTGATCCTGTTTGTCAATCGGAAACTGCTCCTGGTGCGTTTCCGGGAGCGGCGTATCCAGGATAGTTTGAAGCGAATTGGTTGTGATCAGATCCGAAACCTGCTCTGTTCAGACGGTCTCGATGGATTCTTCAGCATCGATCGCCTGGCACTGGTGCAGGATGCCATTCTGCTAATTTCGTACAAACCTTACGGTGGTAACATTTACTGTGCGGAACATATTGCAGAATGGACCCAGGTCGTCGGGCAAAAGAGTTTCAAATTCCAGAATCCATTATTCGAGCTGGATAACCAACTGACTTCGGTTAAATTATTGACCCAAAATGCCCCTCTGAAGGGATATCTGTTTTTCAACTACAGCGCCGAATTCCCCAAAGGTCACCCCGACATGGTGTTACATCCCGGAAATCTCCCAGAGAGTTTTCAAAATGTCGATCCCGAAACGATCAACCCGCAAATCCAGGCTGCCTGGGAGTTGCTGAAAGCACACCAGAAACAGGCTTTGTCAAGCGGTCGGGTCGGCGTTAAAACTTGAAATATTGATGTAGAAGGCCCAGAATGGCCGCGTTGTACGAGGGGGCTGGTTTGCAAGGCTTCTGACCAATATAAGAATATTACAACCAAAATCCATAAAAACGGAGAGAATCAGCAATGAAACGTCGTGATGTACTCAAAGGTGGCGTTGCCGCCGCACTCGCAACTGGAGCAACCGCGGTCTCAGCACCAGCGATCGCTGCGAATCGTATTGAAATTACCATGGTATCGACCTGGCCACGTGACTTTCCCGGTCTGGGCACGGGTGCGCAACGCTTTGCAGAGCGCCTGACTGCAATGACCGATGGACGTATCAAAGTCAACTATTTTGCCGCCGGCGAACGGGTCAAGGCTTTCGACTCTTTCGACGAAGTCGCATCCGGCAACGCCCAAATGTATCATGCCGCCGATTACTACTGGAAGGGCAAGCACCCGGGTTGGGCCTATTTTACAGCAGTTCCATTTGGTATGACCTACACCGAGATCAACGCCTGGATGCAATGGGGTGGCGGTCAGGAACTGTGGGATGAACTCGCGGCTGGCTCTGGTCTCAAATGCCTGCCCTGTGGTAATACCGGGGTGCAAATGGGGGGCTGGTTCCGTAAGGAAATGCGCTCGGCTTCGGACTTCAAAGGCCTAAAGATGCGTATGCCCGGACTCGGCGGAGACGTTATCGCCAAACTGGGAGCTTCGCCGGTATCTCTGCCGGGCGGCCAGATCTATGAAAACCTCGTATCTGGCGCGATCGATGCAACCGAGTGGGTAGGCCCATGGAACGACAGCTTCATGAAATTCTACGAAGCTGCAAAGTTCTACTACTACCCTGGCATGCACGAGCCGGCAGCTCAGCTTTCACTCGGTATGAACAAGAAATTCTGGGATGGTTTGAGCAAATCCGATCAGGCCATCATCAAGGCAGCGGCTGAGGTAGAAAACTCGATCATGATGTCCGAGTACAACGCCAAAAATGGTGCGTCGCTGGCTAGTCTGATTTCTGACCAGGGTGTCAAACTGAAAAGCTTCAGCGATGATATCTACGATAGTTTCGGGGATGCCGCCTCTGCAGTATTCGACGAAGTGCAACAACACAGCGCTTTGGCGAAGAAAATTCATCAGAGTTTCGTCAAGTCTCGAAATGAGGTCGGTGCCTGGGCCAAGATCTCTGACCAGGCCTACGTCGCACAACGTAATCGCGTACTCGGGCTGTAGACGCAATACAGATACGAGAAATAAACGGAGTCTACGGACTCCGTTTTCTTTCACCTGTGATTTAACACCAAGATGATTGAAAAACACCTGCCTTCATTGATTCGGTGCTTCGCCTATATCATGGTCTGCTCGGTGTTTCTCTACCTGATTAATAACTACCTGGTTTACTGGCAGGAAATGCCGGGGACCTATAATCTGTTGGCGCACTACGGCTGGTTAGGGCTGGAAGGTGACAGTCTGGCAGATGAGCAGATTGGCAAGGGTTGGAGCCAGCTGATTGTCTACCTGCTGGTGCTGTTGACCAGTGTGGTTTATGTACTCAAAACGGGCTCGCGTACACTCGAACAGGATAGCATTCGCTTTGCGCGGATTTCGGCCTACATTGTCCGCTTCGCGTTCTGGTCGATTACCCTGGTCGGCTTTGTCGATATGACTATTTCGTTTCTGCGAGTCGAAAATATGCTCGGACATATCACCGGCGAATGGCTCACACAACAACTCGGCCGCCCTATTTTTCGCGGCACTTACGTACATTATCCGTTAATCGTAATCTCGCTGTTTATTGCGGCCTGGCTGCGACATATCAGTTTTACCTGGCTTGCCCTAATGTGCGTGCTGGCCGAATTCCTGATCGTCGTTACACGCTTTGTGTTTTCCTACGAGCAGGCTTACATGGGTGACGTGGTGCGTTTCTGGTACGCGGGCCTGTTCCTGTTTGCCAGTGCCTATACCCTGGTCGAAGAAGGCCATGTTCGTGTCGACGTGCTCTATACCAGTTTCAAAAGACGCAAGAAGGCCTTGTTCGATTCAATCGGCAGCATATTCCTCGGTATGCCGATCTGCTGGGTTATCCTGATGCAGGGCATGGGTGGCCGCGGCAACAGCATCAACAGCCCTCTGCTCAGCTTCGAGGTATCGCAAAGTGGTTACGGCATGTACGTGAAATACATCATGGCTGCGTTCCTGATCGTATTTGCGGTCACCATGCTGATTCAGTTTGTCAGCTTCCTGCTCTACAACATGAGCCTTTACATGGACCACGGGGAGCATGAGGAGCATCCCAGCTACAAACAAGTGCTGACGGAGAGTATCGACTAGCTATGGAGCTTTATTTCCTGGTATTACTGGTCGCTATCATGGTGTTCGCGCTGACCTCGGGCTTTCCGGTCGCTTTCGCACTACCGGGCTCGGCGGTTGTCACTATTTGTATTGCCGCCTTTTGCGGCTGGATATTTGAAGGTAATGTCGATGCCTATTTCGTCCTGGGTGGTCCGAACCAATGGCTTAGCGCCGGTGTCACCAATTATCGAAGTTTGTACTGGGTGGTCGAACGCGACACCCTGATCGCGATTCCATTGTTCATTTTCATGGGCATTATGCTGCAGCGTTCGCGCATTGCCGAAGATCTGCTGGTCGCGATGGCGCAACTATTCGGCCCGATTCCCGGTGGCCTCGGAATCTCGGTGGTATTCGTCGGCGCATTGCTGGCCGCAACCACCGGCATCGTCGGTGCCACAGTCATCGCCATGGGTCTTATTTCGTTGCCGGCAATGTTGCGCAACAACTATTCGAAATCGCTAGCCTGCGGCACTATCTGTGCCTCCGGTACGCTCGGTCAAATTATTCCGCCCTCGATCGTATTAATCATTCTCGCCGACCAGTTATCGAGTGCCGCCGATCAGGCGGCGACGACGCGTAAATCGGAGTACAAGGAAGCCACTGGTCAGTTTTCAATGCCTGGAGACTTCGACGTGGTAACCGCCAGTGCGGGTGACATGTTTATGGGTGCATTTATTCCAGGCATGATTCTGGTCGGAATCTACATGCTCTACATCCTGATCTCAGCATTGATCAAGCCCGAAATTGCACCGCCCGTTCCCTTCGAGGGTAAGTACGACCACCGGTTTGTCGGTAAGGTTCTGCTCGCCCTGGTACCTCCGCTGGCATTGATCTTCATTGTACTGGGTTCGATCATCCTTGGTGTCGCGACGGTCAACCAGGCGGGTGCGATCGGCGCGATCGGCGCGATGATGATGGGTAGTTATCGCCTGATGGAAGGCAAGCCTCGCGCCTACTACCCTGCCGCCATGGCGATTGGTTCCGTCATTGTCATCATCGTCCTGCTAAACCTTTTCGACTTGAATATTAAAAATATTGAAAATGGTGAAGACGCTTTAGGAATTGCGCTCGGTGTAATCGCAGCACTGGTGCTGATCGTTTCGATTGGCTGGGCAACGATTCGCGCCTACAGGGTCGATGATACCCTGCACGGGGTCATGATGGACACCGCCAAAACCACCTCGATGGTATTTATCATCCTGCTCGGTGCGGCAATGCTGACTTCGGCGTTTCGTGGATTTGGTGGCGAGGAATTGGTGAAGGAACACTTGACCTCGATGCCGGGTGGATTCTGGACCCAATTCGTCGTGGTTATGGCGGTTATCTTCTTCCTCGGTTTCTTCCTCGACTTTCTCGAGATCGCCGTTGTCGTGGTACCCATCGTCGCGCCGATCCTGCTATCTGATCCGGGCGCTAACGTTACCGCGGTCTGGTTTGGTGTCATGGTGGGGCTGAATATCCAGACCTCATTCCTGACTCCACCATTTGGGTTTTCATTGTTCTACCTGCGTGGCGTTGCGCCCAAGGATGTGCGCACAACGCAAATTTACAAGGGTGCAGCAGCCTTTATCGTACTTCAACTTGCGGGCCTTGCAATCGCTGGGGCCTTCCCAAGTCTGGTCAATTACCTGCCGAACAAGACCCATCTGATATCTGAGACCGCGCCACCACCGAGCAACCCTAAACTGCAGGAATGTCTGGAGAGCTACCTTTTTGTCGAGTACGACGATAGCAAGGCGGTAATCGAAAAAAGCATCGAGCGCATCAAGACGGCAAACCTGGGATACCTGCCCGATGAGTATCAGGAACGTCTGCACGAAAGTTATAAACAGGCGGGATCGACCTTCGCACTGATCGAAGACATTCGCAGTACGGCCAGTGCTTTTCAGGCTTACACGCCCGGTTACCGACCTCTGCATGTCGAGGTTCGCCAGATTCAGAAAAAGATTCGCAGGCTAAACGATGACATTGAACTGCTGAACGATAAACGCCAACGTATCGCCTATGACGACAATGTCGATCAACAACTTATCGACGAGATACTGGTTGAAATCGCCGAACTCGAAAAGCAAAGCACCGTGCTCGAGTCCAGTATTTCCGAAGAGTGGCAAGATGCGCGTGCCAGGTTCGAAACCCTGGCCAAGGCAGAAAAAAGTGCTCGATTGAAGTACCGGCAAAACGTCGACGACAGCTATGGCATGATCGTCACCATGCGCAAAATGATATCGGAAACCGATGCATTGCAGGACTTGCAGGAACAGTTTGAGCCTCTAATCGAGCAAATTCGTCAGCAGTCTGCCGAACAGGGTCTGGATGCCGTTAAAGCACTGGGGCTGGAAATTGACAAGCTGACTGAGACTCACCGAATTACTAGTAAACTTTCCAAAGCCAAGCGCGCTTTAAGAGGAAATACACCTGACAAGGATAAGGCGATTACCGAAATGACCCTGGCTGCCGAAATCATTCAAAGCGAGATCGAATGGCACCGCCGAGCGGAGCAACAATTGAGTTCCGATCTCGAAGAGTATGATCGCGTCATCGCCAGTACTATTGGTATGCGCATGCAGGAACGCCTGACTTCCGAACAGGCCGAATCGATTGCCGGCTGCCTCTCGGTTCACAAGGACCTCTCACTCCACTTCTAGCTCTTCTCCAATGTCACAAGTGGATCTCATCCATCGCATCATTGCGATAATCTTTCCGATTTTCGGCATCGTGGCTCTGGGCTTTGTCTATGCTCGTTTTCGGAAGGATACAGACATGTCATCCGGTAATCGGATCAACATGGACATTTTTACCCCGGCCCTGATATTTGATTCCATGTCGGGTAGTAACTACGTGTTGGCGGACTACCTTTACCTGTCGCTGGGATGTGTAGTCGTCGTGCTCGGGTCCGGCATTGTTGCGTGGCCGGTAGCACGTGTCATGGGTTATCAGTGGAAGACGCTGGTGCCACCCATGATGTTTAATAATTGCGGCAACATGGGGTTACCGTTAGTCGTCCTGACTTTTGGAGAGGCAATGTTGCCTGCGGCAATATTACTACTGGCAATATCGAATTTTCTCCACTTTCTGGTCGGGCAACAGCTGGTCACCCAGCACTGGTCGATCAGGGCAGTTTTAACCAACCCAATGATCGTTGCCACGATCCTCGGTATAGCGGTTTCTATACTCGAGGTTCCCATTGCGGAAACCTTACGTCTTCCCATCCACATGCTGGGCCTGATCGCAATTCCACTGATGTTGTTCTCTCTCGGCGTGCGCATGCTGGCAATCGATTTACGCGATTGGGAAATCAGCACCGTCGGTGCCATACTCTGTCCGATCAGTGGCCTGCTTATCGCTGTACTGTTCATTAACCTGGTCACCTTAACAGCAGAACAGGAATCACTGTTGTTATTATTCAGCATTTTGCCACCTGCAATCCTGAACTTCATGGTCGCCGAAAAATTTGCCCAGGAACCCCATCGCGTCGCATCGATCGTACTCATGGGTAACCTGGTCAGCGTACTGGCCATCCCCGCATTACTCTGGGTCATCCTGTGAATCGAAATGTTTTACATCTCGCTATCGCACAGGCCATCATGCTATCAGTCAATTCCTTGATGGTGACGTCCGCGTCGATTATCGGCAGTCACCTGGCGACCAACAAGGCACTTGCGACCCTGCCCCTCGCTATCCAGTTTGTGGGGGTTATGTTGACCAGCATTCCAGCATCGATACTGATGGGGAAAATAGGACGCAAACGAGGCTTTTTGCTTGCCAGCATAATCGGCATCGGTGGGGCAACCTGCGGCACCATCGGAATCTACCAGGGATCTTTCCTGCTGTTTTGCCTCGGTGCTATCGGCACCGGGGTGTATACCGGCTTTGGTAATTATTTTCGCTTCGCCGCGACCGAGGTTGTCCCTTCCGAGCGAAAGAACAACGCAATTAGTTACGTGCTCGCCGGTGGTATCGTGGCCGCCATTGTCGGACCTAATCTAGCCAATCTAAGCAAGGATGTATTTGCGATTACCTATTTCGGCACCCTGCTTTCCGTGGTAATCCTGTACAGCCTGAACGGGATTAACTTTATCTTTATGACATTGCCTAAACCGACAGTACCGGAATTTCGACAGACAACACGCCCACTGCTTCAGATTGTGTCCCAGCCCAGCTTTATCGTTGCTGTGACAAGCGCCGCAATCGGTTACAGCATCATGGTTTTATTGATGACCGCAACCCCACTGGAGATGACCCATCAACATCACCCGTTTAGCGATGTCGCCTTCGTGATTCAGTGGCACGTGCTCGGCATGTTTGTGCCCTCCTTCTTTACTGGCCAGCTGATCAATCGATTTGGCGTACAGAAGATTATTCTGTGCGGTGTCTTGCTGATGCTGCTTTGCGTTGCGATGAATTTTATCGGCAGCTCGGTGACACATTTCTGGGCGGCGCTACTGATCCTGGGTGTAGGCTGGAATTTCATGTTTATTGGAGGTACCAGCCTGCTAACCGAAACCTACACTGCCGGCGAAAGCGCCAAGGCCCAGGCGTTTAACGACTTTACCGTGTTTACCGCCGCCGCTCTGTCATCGTTCGGTGCTGGAGCCCTGCTGCATGTCCTGGGCTGGGAACTCGTCAACTACGCGGTTTTGCCTCTTATTCTACTCGCGGTCTTTGCGCACGCCTGGCTTTGGATCAGCAAACGACGCGAGTTGGTGGCTAGTACCTGATTGGGTCAATTTTATCTCCAGGTTTGAGTGCGTGCTCGTAGTCGCCAAGCTCGAGGATATAGCGCGCCGCTCGTGAGGTCGAGAATACCGGGCAAGGCGGGCTTTTACAGGGCTCCAGGCGTTGCATGTCGAGTACAGTAAAACTTTCGTCTATCCAGAAAACCCTTAACGGAATAAGCATGTTCTTCATCCACACCCGGTGATCCCCGGATCGTGGGTACACCAGGAGCATGCCTTCATCGACGCCAAGCTGTTGTCGATGCATCAAGCCTCTGCGGCGTTGCTCAGAGGTAATAGCAAGATCGATTCGGTAGCTGGTCTGACCCAGTTTGATGTCGATGGCAGACTCAGCTGCGGTCGAGACAGCGAGGAAAAGAGCATGCGAGGCAAACACAACCACGCTTGCCAGAAACGCTAAAAATGGACCAGTTCTCGATAAAAGTGACATATATATAGATACCTCTAATTTTTGAACCGACTTCACAGGTTAATCAGATAATAACTTGATTTTATTAGATATGTTGCCTGTATAGCGGGTTATGATGCTCAATTTACCCTAACAGGAGATGACTGCAAGCAAACTGTGGCTATCTTCACAGTTTGTTTTTAATAATACACTTTAAATTTTTTGTATAAATATTTGTTAATAAAAGGATTAAAGGTCGAATAATTAGTAGAACAAATAATTCACTTTTTACAATTAAATGCTGATTAAAACACCTTAAAAACGGGTTGAAAGCGGTTGATTATGTTCGGAAAAGGGGTCGAAATTCTGACGAAAAAGTGTTAAACGCTTGACTAAAACCGCCGAGATCAGCCAGTTTCGTCGATCCAGGCCATTTGAATGGCTTCGAGTATTTTTTCATTTGATCGATTCGGATCGTCATCAAATTCCTCCAACGCGCAGACCCAGGTATACAAATCGGTGAAACGCAAATAACGCGGATCGACATCGGTATGAATTTCAGACAGTTCGATCGCTATATCCAGGGTATCTGTCCATTTCAGGCTCATGGGTGACTCCTAATGATTTTCTGACACCATGTTAATGGTGTATTTCGGTATCTCGATGGTTAACTCTTCCTCTCCTACCAGGGCCTGACAACTCAAACGTGAATCCATATCGAGCCCCCAGGCCTTGTCGAGATAGTCATCCTCGTCTTCGCTAGACTCCTGCAGCGAATCAAAACCCTCGCGCACGTGCACGTGACAGGTGGTACAGGCGCAGGATTTCTCGCAGGCGTGCTCAATTTCGATACCATTACTCAACATTGCATCGCACAGGCTGATACCGGGTTCGACGTCTATCTCCGCACCTTCAGGGCAAATTTCCTCGTGGGGTAAAATAATGAGCCTTGTCATTAAACGTCAACCTCGTCGATTTTTTTTCCGGTGAGCGCTTGAGTAACACTCGCGTTCATGCGTTTCGCGACATAGGACTCACTGGCGTCCTCAATCGCCCTGATCAGTTGCTTGAGTTCTTCGCTTGTAGCAGATTCGATAGCCGCTTCAAGATTGCTCCGATGGTGCTCGATTTCAGCAATTTCTGAATCACTCAAAAGCATCTGCCCATCTTGTGCCAGCGCGGCGTTAATCGCCTCGATGACCCTTCTGGCCTCGACCTGCTGCTCTTTCAGCATCCGCAATTCGATATCCTCACGCGCGTGATCCATCGATGCTCTCAGCATCGATTCGATTTCCCTGTCGCTCAATCCGTAGGAAGGTTTGACGACAATTTCAGCCGCGACACCACTGCCTGTTTCCTCGGCGGTCACCGACATCAATCCATCGGCATCCACCTGGTAGGTTACTCGTATCCGGGCTGCACCCGCAGTCATCGGAGGAAATCCCCGCAACTCAAATCTGGCTAGTGAGCGGCAATCGGAAACCAGTTCGCGTTCACCCTGTACCACGTGAATTGACATCGCCGTCTGGCCATCTTTAAAGGTGGTAAATTCCTGCGCACGGGCGACCGGAATGGCGGTATTGCGATCGATAATTTTCTCACTCAAACCGCCCATGGTCTCGATTCCGAGTGACAATGGCAGTACGTCGAGCAGCAGCATATCGCTGTCCGGCTTGTTGCCGGCCAGAATATCCGCCTGAATTGCGGCACCGAGGGCAACCACCTCGTCCGGGTCAAGATCGCACATCGGCTCACGTTCGAAATACTCGCCAACCATGGTCTTTACCAACGCTACCCGGGTCGAGCCTCCGACCATGACGACTTCAGCGATATCAGCTTTATCAACCCCGGCGTCTCGCAAGGCGCGCCTGCAGGCCGTAATGCTTCGCTTTACCAGCGGGCTAATCAATTTATCAAGCTGGTCCCGATCGATGTTTCCGCGCCAGCTTGATTGCTGATAATCGATTGAGATCTCGCTTGAGTCCGAATCGGTAAGATTCTCTTTTGCCTCACGGGCTGCAAGCATGATCATCCTCGCGAGGCTGTTGTCGATATCGCTAAATCCACCCTGCTGCATGATCCACCCGGCCACTGCGCGATCCATATCATCGCCACCCAGTGCCGAATCACCGCCGGTGGCGAGCACCTCGAATACGCCTTTATTGAGTCGCAGGATCGAAATATCAAAAGTGCCACCACCGAGATCGTAAACCGCAATCAGTCCATCGCTATCTTGATCCAGACCGTAGGCTACTGCCGCAGCGGTAGGCTCATTCAATAGTCGGAACAAATTCAAGCCGGCCAGTTTTGCAGCATCACGAGTCGCCTGACGCTGCGCGTCGTCGAAGTATGCTGGTACCGTAATCACCACACCATCGAGAACCCCACCCACGCTTTGAGTTGCTCGAAGCGCGAGTGCTTTAAGGATTGCGCTGGAGATCTCGACTGCACTGAGATCGCCTCGGCGAGTTCGAATTCTCGGAACCTTGCTGGTTTCGCTGCTGACGAAATCGTAGCAAATGACATCGTCAGGCTGACCCACATCCTGCCTGCCTCGGCCCATCATCCGCTTTATCGAGGAAACCGTATTAAGCGGATCACTGATCTGCAGGGCCTGTGCCTCGTATCCGGTGAGGATTTCTGCGCTAGCAAAATGAACAATCGATGGTAGCAAGCTGCGCCCTTGACTGTCGGCCAGGCATACCGCTTCTCCACTGCGCACCATGCCAACCAGCGAATTGGTAGTACCGAGGTCGATACCAGCGGAAAAGCGATGCTGGTGTGGCGCAGTTGATTCACCTGGTTCGGATATCTGTAACAATGCCATCAGTATTCCTCCAGTTCGTACTGAAGCTCTGACAGTTGTTGCTGGATTCGCTGGATAAACTGCATTTTGCGACTAGTTTGCAGCGCGGTTTCGAGTTCCCTTGCGTCAAATCGTGACACGAACTCAGCTGCAAGTTCTGCTGCTCTCGCCTTCAGCTTTGCTTCAACTTGGTCACATCGAAGCAAGGCATCATCTCCGTGCCGGCAGGCATCCACCTGTTCGCGCAAATCGATTTGCTCCATCAGGAATTCGCTGTCGGAAGTAGTGGTTGAATCATCGGGTATCTCTGTGCCATTTATTTCGAGCAGGTAACGTGATCGCTTCACAGGATCCTGCAATATTTCATAGGCCTGGTTCACCCATGATGCTATTTGTACCGACAGGCGCTTATCACGTTCGTCGGCGTTGACGTATTTGTCGGGATGATAGGTGGCCTGCAATCCTTGCTGTGCCGCTCGCAAACGCGCGACATCGATGGCGAACACGGGGCTCAAGCCAAATAGCTCGAAATAGGTCTGGCTAAAATCGGGGGACTGCATGGGGCTTTATAGAATTCAGACAGTAAAACTTTCACCACAACCACAGGCATCCTTGGCGTTCGGATTTTTAAACTGAAAACCCTCATTCAATCCTACCTTGGCAAAATCCACTTCGGTGCCATCCAGAAAAACGAGGCTCTTCTGATCGACAACGACCTTGACACCTTTGCTCTCAAATACTTCGTCACCTTCCTGAAGTTCATCGACAAATTCAATGACATAGGCAAGCCCCGAACAACCGGTTGTTTTGACGCCGAGACGAAGGCCGATGCCCTTACCTCGATTTTCGAGAAAATGCCGCACTCGTGAGGCCGCAATATCGCTAAGTTGAATTGCCATTAAAATCTCTCTATACCGCTACCCGACGTACAACTGCCGGAAGTTTGTTGACTAATTGCTGGAGTTTGGTGACTAACATTTCCACTTCCTGTAACTTGTTTTGCATACCAAAACTAACCCTGACAGCATTGAGTGCGAGACTATCATCAACACCCATCGCTTTCAGCACGTGACTGGGTTCGGTGACCGCGCTGTGGCAAGCCGAACCGCTCGCCAGAGCAAATCCCGCGCGATCCAGTTCCATCAGCAAGGTTTCACCATGGTAATACGGCAGTGCGAAGTAAGTCGTATTCGGTAGGCGCGCCACCCGCTGACCGAAAATTACACTATCAGGTATGCTTTGCAGGCCTGCCTCGAAAGCGTTCCTCAGTTTCTCCAGATGGTGTTGCTTTTGCTCCATTTCAAGGCGTGCAATCTGCACAGCTTTGCCCAGGCCGACTATTCCGGCGACGTTCTCGGTGCCTCCTCGGCGTTTGTTTTCCTGGTCTCCACCACTAATCAAGAGTCTATTTGGCTTGCGTCGAATGACCAGCGCGCCGACACCCTGGGGGCCGCCGAGTTTATGCGCGGAAAAGCTAATGGCATCGATACCGGGTTGAGACAGATTTATCGGTATCTTTCCGACTGCTTGCGTGGCATCGCTATGAATCAGACAGGATTCATGATCGACCATCGTGGAGAGTGCCTCTAATGGCTGGATTACGCCAGTTTCATTATTCGCATAAATGATCGACAACAATTGAGGAGTAACGCCTGTCAGTACAGAGCTGGCGGCTTCGAGGTCAACGACACCATTCTGATCGGGTTTTAACAGAATCACATCGTAGCCATCACTGCGCAATTGCATGAGTGGTTCGATAATGCTGGGATGTTCAATCTCGCTGCTGACGATGGGACTGTCGCATTGCTGCTCCACAAATCCTTTTAACAACAGGTTGTTCGCCTCGGTTCCACCCGAAGTAAATATGACGTCATCACTCGAACAACCTAAAAGCATAGCAACTTCGGCCCGAGCCGATTCGACCGCGGAACGCGCCATCCGTCCATAGCTGTGCAAGCTCGACGGATTGCCGGTCGGATTTTGTAAAAAAGGGATAAGCGCATCCGCCACTTGCGGATGCATTGGCGAGGTCGCATTGTGATCGAAGTAAACGGGCATTGGACTAGTTCAGATCAACCTGATTCTGACGCAAGTCATGGACCCTGGAAAGTTCCTGCACCTCATCGTTTTTCATCATATCCGCCAGTGAGATCGTGGTCAGGAAGGTTTCGATTTCCGAGCTTAGCTCTTCCCACAGTTGTTCGGTCAGGCAGGGTTCATAGCTCGCCGATGCATTGATCATATCCTTGTCCGCAACCTGCATTTCTTCGTCAACTGCGTTGATTACATCGGCTATACACACCTGTTCAGGCGTTCCCCCAAGGCTGTAACCACCACCCGGGCCACGAGTGCTGACCACCAGTTTGTTGCGGCGCATCTTGGCGAACAACTGCTCCAGGTATGACAGTGAAATTCCCTGTCGAACCGAAATATCGGCAAGCGAAACAGGTCCCTGCTCAGAGTGCATGACAAGGTCGAGCAGTGATGTCACTGCATAACGGCTTTTAGTGGATAGTCGCATCGTGAATAACGTCGGTGTAAAACGCGATTAGTATACAATCCTGACTAAAATGGTCAACTATTATCAAGGGGTAGTTTGACTATTACCCTGGTACCATTACCTGGCTCGCTTTCAATCAGGATTTGACCAGCGTGGGCATTGACGATGAGCTTGCAGAGATAAAGCCCCAGACCGTAACCACCGGTATCCCTTTGCCTGGCGTTATCGGGCCGGTAAAAAGCCTCGGTCAGCCGCGGTAATTCCTCTTTATCGATGCCGATTCCATGATCCTGAACCTCGATGGTGATAAATTCGTGGTCACGCCGCAGACTCACTTCAACCTGTTGATCTTCCTGGGAATAATTGCAGGCGTTATCGAGCAGATTTTTCAGTAATAAATTCAAACGCATGCGGTCCGCGTCAATTTCCAGAGGGGTCGAACTGATCTCAATCCGGTTCCGACAGGGATGTAACTGCACCACCTCGGTTACCAGTTTATCCAGCTCAATGCGGCTAAATATCAATGGTGCATGACTACTGTTGAGTTTCTCTGATTCCAGGATTACCGCGACAAGGGCCTCCATTTCCCGAATATCCTCGATCAGTTTCTGCTGAGTATCACTCTTCTCGAGAAGCTCGAGATTGACCCGCATACGAGTCATGGGCGTACGCAGTTCGTGACTTATCGCCAACAGTAAACCCGATTTGCCTTCCAGCATGGCCTTGATCTGGCGGGACATGCGATTAACGCCTGCTGCCAGCAAGGCTATCTCGCCTTTGCCCGCCGCTTCGATGGTTTGATCGAGATCGCCCTCACCTATCTTTCTGACCTGATTCGAAATGACACCAATCGGCTTGAACAATCGTCGAATCAGATAGTAGAGCACCAGCAAAACTGTGCCAAGCAGAACAAACAATAGCCAATGGCGGCGTTCCGATCCACGGCGAATACTATTGTCGATCGCAAACAGGTACTGGTAATCCTGTTGAACTACGAGAAGATACTGGTCGCGACGATGATGCCCGAAATAGACATTGTCGTAAGGTTTCGGTGCTGCTTCGAATTCATAGCTGGATACGGCTCTAAGCCGTGGGCTCGAACTCCATTCGACGCCCTGTCCTTCAATTCTGATTTCGAAGGGCAATTCTTCCGCCAGGCGATGTGCCACCGACAGATCGGGGGGATTGCCGATATCCGCGATCAGGTACTCGATGTACCGATCTACATTGGGCAGAATTTCGTTTTGTACATGAGGTTTGAACCTTTTAGCAAAGCTGCCACCGAGTATCAATGCCAGCACCAGCATCGAAGCCAGGAAGTAAAACAAAAGCCGAAAAATCAGGCTTTGCCATTTGCTCTGTAAAAAAGACCACATTATCGATTGACGAGCTGATAGCCTTGACCGCGTACTGTGCGAATCAATTCAGGACGTCGTAACTTCTGCCGCAATCGACTGACCAGAACATCGATTGCGCGACTGTAAATATCGGCGTCTATACCGCGTAATTCCTGCATAATTTCATCGCGTGACAATACACGATCCTGGTTTTGTACCAGCAGGCTCATTAAGCCGAATTCGGTAGCGGTAATGGCCAGGGTTTCGTTGTTGTGTTTGATTTGTTTCTTCGTGACATCCACCTGTAGGTCACCCAGCTGATAAACCGACTCAGCTTGTGAAGTCTTGCCCCGTCTGAAAATATTCTGGATTCGAACCACCAGTTCCCGCGGTTCAAAAGGCTTGGGTAGATAGTCGTCCGCTCCCAGCTCCAGACCTACGACACGGTCCATCACTTCACCGCGGGCAGTTAGCATGACGATCGGTATATCGCTGAAATGCCGAATTCGGCGACAGGTTTCAAAGCCGTCTATTTGTGGCAGCATGACATCCAGAACTATCAGGTCGTAATTAAACTGCTTGATATCCTCGATGGCCTGCAGAGGATTGACTTCACTATCGAGCGACATTTCGAAACGGGCAAAATACTGTTGCAAGCCCTCGGCAAGCCGTTCATCGTCGTCAATCAGTAATAATTTGCGCATTTGATCATTCACCGAGCCCTCAGGTGAGTATTGTACAACGCGGCTCCTGTTTGAGAAGCCGCGCTGGTAAAGTGTCGAAACATTAGTCCTCATCATGTCGATGATGTTTGCCATGGTGCTCGTGGTGACGTTGAAAAAACTCCTGCAACTGCTGTTTTTGTCCCGAGTCCAATGAATCCAGGAAAATCGACAGTGCAGCAATTACCTGCGGTGCCTTTTCGTTAACCATTTGGGTTTTTTGCTGTATCAGATCGAGGGCGCGCGCCTGATTAAAATTCGGCTCATCTAACAGGGTCTTTATTTCACTCATATGCTGGGCCTTTGTCGCCTTAACATCGATCATGATTTGCACCACTGTTTCGGCCAGTTGGCTAAAATTTTGCTGCTGTTGAGCGTCAAGTTCCAACTTCTTAGTGACTCGTTCGGTCACAAACTCGACTTTTTCGTCGGGTGACATGCCCCAATCGTTGTGTTTGCTAAAGGCATAGACCACGCCTGAGCTGCCGGCGATGAGAAGTACAGCGGTTACTATTCGGGTAGAAAGTTTCATGGATAATCTCCGTAGTTGATTGATAACGGAGAAGAGTGTAAACGGCAGGCAGTGACAAAGCTTTTCAACAGCGTAACGATTTGTAACAGTTTGTAACAGGCATCAGCGTTGTTTTTCTAGCGCGGTAAGCATGCCGCGTAATATGTTGATTTCGTTGCGCGTCAGTTCGCTGCGTAGATAAAGCCGACGCAGGCGCTGCATAATCATCCCCGGATTTTCGGGATCGAGAAATCGACTGATTTCAAGCACCCTTTGCAAGTGTTCGAAAAAACCATCTACTTCCTGACTCACAGCTGGCAAATCCTGAGGTTCGGGTTGCTTAATCCCTGCTGGTTTTGCATTCCTTCGACTAAAAAGCTCATAGCAAAGCACCTGGATCGCCGAAGCCAGGTTTAACGAACTGAAATCAGGATTGGTCGGAATACAGGTCATGTAGTTACACATCTGAATTTCTTCATTGTTAAGGCCGGAATGCTCCCGACCAAACACCAGAGCGACACGGCTGGAATCATCCATCCCGATCAGTTTATCGGCCAGTTCTAGCGGGCTAAGTTCCGGCCAGGAGAGTGATCGACGCCTGGCACTGGCGGCAACAACCAGGCTGCAGTCTGAAATTGCCTGCCCTAGAGTGCCACAGGTCTGACGATTATCGAGAATTGCATTTGCGCCTGATGCTCGAGCATAGGCGATTTCTCCGACGGGGCATTGTGGTTCGACCAGGGTTAATTCTGAAAAGCACATGTTGTGCATGGCCCTGGCAGCAGCACCAATGTTGCCGGGGTGGGTGGTACCAACCATGACAATTTTTATATTCTGTAAATTCATCTGCGTACCTAGGACCTGTAAACACTATTTGATGCCGCGAGTAAGCCTGCCGCCAGGAATCGGATTCAGGGTTTACTTCTGGTCTATTTCGAGACCGTTTGCTAGACTGCGCGCCTTTTCCGGCACGACGAAATTCCACTGATGCAACCGATGCTCAATATCGCGATCCGAGCGGCCCACCACGCTGGAGATTTTATCGTTCGAAAGATCAACAAGCTACCCGACTTGAAGGTTGAAGTAAAAGCACACAATGACTTTGTCAGCGAAGTCGATCGCGAAGCCGAAGCCCGAATTATCGAAGATCTGCTGAAGGCGTATCCGGGACACGGTATCCTCGCCGAAGAATCTGGTCCGATAGAAGGTCAGGATGAGTATCGCTGGATCATCGATCCACTCGACGGCACGACCAATTATCTGCATGGTTTTCCTCATTACGCCGTATCGATTGCCTGCGAACACCGCGGTCGCATGACTCACGGGGTGGTATATGATCCATTCAAACAGGAACTGTTCGCCGCCAGTCGGGGTGACGGTGCCACTCTCAACAATCGACGCATCCGTGTAACCGGATTGAAGACGGTCGATGGAGCCCTGCTCGCAACAGGCTTCCCATTCAAGAATCCCGATCAGCTGGATGAGTTTTTAAATTTGTTCAGCACCTTTTTCTCTAGCGCCTGCGATATTCGTCGCGCCGGTTCAGCCGCGCTGGATTTAGCCTATGTGGCTGCCGGTCGACTGGATGGGTATTGGGAGTCCGGGCTAAATTCCTGGGACCTCGCGGCCGGCGCACTGATCGTTCGTGAAGCGGGCGGCCTCATTACCGACTATAGCGGGGATGGGAATTTTCTCGATAACGGTCAGGTCGTCGCCGGGAACCCCAAGATAATGGCCGATATGCTGCGTAAAATACAGCATCAACGTGAAACTTGAGTTACAGCCCCGATCTCCATCCTTGAACCGACCGGCCTGGAAAACTAGCCTGGATATTTCACCAGTATCCCGAGTGATGTGATGCGGCAGTCCGACGTAGGACAGCTAGGTATGAACGCCGGGCTGGACTGAGAGTCATAGCCGTAGCTATGGCTCGAAGGAAGTCCAAGTTCAAGCGTAGCTGGACAAGTCAGCGTCGGGATAGGACTCAGGCCGGTTACAAATTGCACAGTCTCGCTTAGCATAATAACTATCAATTAATTTTTCATACTCAATGGATTACGACAAGTTGAGACCGACTGGTGAAATATTCAGGCTAGCGATAGTTCCGTAACTGACCCACCAGTACACCGTGAATGCTGACCCGCTCGGCCGGGTAAATCATTGGTTCCATTTCCTGGTTTTCAGGAATTAACGCGATCTGTGCCTCACCCTTACGCTTGAAACGCTTCAATGTCGCTTCGGCCTTGTCGATCATCGCAACGACGATATCTCCATCGCTGGCAACCGGTTGCTTTTTAATGATGACGTAATCGTCGTCGAGAATTCCGGCTTCGATCATCGAATCACCGGTTACACGCAGCGCAAACAGTTCCGGCCCCATGAACATTTCGGCCAGGTTCAATTCCTGCTGATCTTCGATCGCTTCGATGGGAAAGCCTGCGGCGATTTTACCGGCGAGCGGTATCGTCGGAGGACTAACTAACGGCAGATCGATCAGGCTCATGCCGCGTGAATTTCCTTTGACGCGATCGATATACCCCTTGTCTTCCAGCGATTGCACGTAACGGTGAATCGTACCTTGTGAAGACACCCCGATGGCAACGCCTATTTCCTTGAATTTCGGGGCATAGCCATACTGTGCCAGGTAATTACGGATAAACTGTAGTGTCTTTTGTTCTTGTGATGTCAACATGAACTGCTTCTCTTCTCGTTTTATTCTCAGCAAGTTTAGAGAATATAATGAGAACTTGCAACCTTAAGAAGAGCAGCTGGGATCGAGATGACGCGCCGATAAAATTGATCAGGGAGTTGACTGACACGTGGAGTCGTGTTCAAGCGCGGTAAAATAGACACGGAATGTGATACCGGATGAAAACAGGAATTATAAATTAGTGCTCCTTGAGGGAGTGCTAGTCAGGCAAAAAAAAGCCCCGCATAACACGGGGCCATTAGTTTCGAGCAGCGTTATCCGCTGATTATCGATTGACGCGATTATCAATCAGGTTATCGACCACGCCAGGATCTGCCAGAGTCGAAGTATCGCCGAGACTATCGACTTCGTTCGCGGCCACCTTGCGAAGAATACGGCGCATGATTTTACCGGAGCGGGTTTTGGGCAGGCCCGGGGCCCACTGAATAATGTTAACCTTCGCAATCGGTCCGATCTCGGAACGCACCAGCTTAATGAGATCATCCTTCAGCTCGTCGCTACCTTCCTGGCCAGCCATCAAAGTGACGTAGGCATAGATACCCTGACCGGTGATATCGTGCGGATAACCGACCACGGCTGCCTCGGCGACCGCTTCGTGTTTGACCAGCGCCGACTCGATCTCCGCGGTTCCGAGACGATGTCCGGAAACATTGAGTACGTCATCGACGCGTCCGGTAATCCAGTAGTAGCCATCCTCGTCGCGACGCGCACCGTCTCCGGTGAAGTAGTAACCCTTGAACATCGCGAAGTAGGTTTCGAAAAAACGTTTGTGATCACCGTATACCGAACGCATCATCGACGGCCACGGCGCCCGCATCGCGAGATTGCCTTCCGCCGGGTTGCCGTCGATTTCGTTGCCCTGGTCATCCAGTAATACCGGTTGCGCACCGAAAAACGGAAAGGTAGCCGATCCCGGTTTGGTTGCGGTGGCGCCGGGTAGCGGTGTCATCATATGCGCACCGGTTTCGGTTTGCCACCAGGTATCAACGATTGGACAACGCCCGTTACCGACAACGTTGTGATACCAGAGCCATGCTTCGGGATTGATCGGTTCACCGACAGTACCGAGCAGGCGTAACGACTTGCGTGAAGTCCTCGTGACCGGTTCGTCTCCCGAAGCCATCAAAGCGCGGATCGCGGTAGGCGCTGTATAGAAAATCGATACATCGTGCTTGTCACAAACTTGCCAGAAGCGGGAAATATCAGGGTAAGTCGGAATACCTTCGAACATCAAGGTAGTCGCGCCGTTGGCTAGCGGTCCATAGACGATATAGGTATGCCCGGTGACCCAGCCGACATCGGCGGTACACCAGTAGACTTCACCATCCTTGTAATCGAACACCAGTTTATGGGTCATCGCAGCCTGTAGTAGATAACCACCAGTGGTATGCAAAACACCTTTTGGCTTACCGGTTGAGCCCGAGGTATACAGAATAAACAATGGATCCTCTGCACCCATCATTTCGGGTTCACAGTCGGCGGAGGCCGAAGCCATGGCTTCGTGATACCAGACATCGCGACCCTCGGTCCAGTCGACCGGATCACCACCGCGCTGCACCACAATCACGCTCTTGACATTGGGGCATTCGCTGACGGCCTTGTCGGCATTGGTTTTTAACGGTACCCGTTTGCCACCCCGCACCGACTGATCCGCGGTGATCACCACCTGGCAATCGGAATCCTGGATACGGTCTCGCAACGCGTCAGGCGAGAAACCACCGAACACGATAGAATGCATCGCGCCGATGCGCGTACAGGCCAGCATCGCAACCGCCGCCTCCGGAATCATCGGCATATAAATCGATACACGATCGCCACGATTTACGCCCTGTGCTTTGAGGACGTTGGAAAATTTACAGACTTCTTCATGCAGTTCGGCATAGGTTATCTTGCGATCTTCAGCCGGGTCGTCTGCTTCCCAGATAATGGCGACCTGATCAGCACGCGTATCAAGATGGCGGTCCAGGCAATTGTAGGAAACGTTGAGTTCCGCCCCGTCAAACCAGTTAATATGCAGATCATCGCCGTCGAAACTCCAGTCACAGACTGAATTCCAGGGTTTGAACCAGGAAATGTAGTTTTCCGCCTGTTCCGACCAGAAACCTTCAGGGTCGTCGACAGACTGCTGATACATTTCATCATATTGCGCCGCGGTAATGTTCGCCTGTGCGGCAAATTCGGGCGGTACTGGATAGATTATATTTTCTGACATAGCGCCTTCCTCAGGATTTCGATTATTAGGTTTCTCGATGAGCACGGATATGCTTACATAAACACTGGCAAGCGACAAGATGTTCACCCATATACACAGCTTCCAGTCAGGACAATTTTGATGTATCTCAATAGTTTTTTGAATCCGGTTGACCTGTGCGTCACGATAAGTAACACTCGAACCAATAATTGGGTAACCAGGGGTAACACTGTGCCGCTATTATCGTCTGATCTGCGCTCAACCGAGATAACCATTGTGGTGACATTGATTTCGTTAATGCTACTGCTACCGCCATTGCTTAACCTCTGGTTTGCAATCGGCTCCCCATGGTACCTGCCCTACATCGTCTGGTTCGGGATTATCCTGTTGTCTTTCTGGTTGCAACGCCTGCTGCGAAAGCATGCAGTTTGAGCTCTGGCAATTATTTCTGGTCGGGGTACTTTATCTCGGCTTGTTGTTTGTTATTGCAACGGCGACCGATCGAGGCTGGATTCCGAAGGCACTCGCCAGCCACCCACTGGTGTACACCCTTTCGATCGGTGTCTATGCGACTTCATGGAGTTTCTACGGCAGCGTCGGTTTTGCCGAGAAGGAGGGATTTAATTTCCTGACGATCTACCTCGGAACCACACTGGCCTTCGTCGCTTCACCCATATTGCTCAGACCCTTACTCAAAATTACCGAAACCTATCGACTGGCTTCTCTGGCCGACCTTTTTGCATTCCGCTATCACAGTCAGCTTGCCGGGGTGCTGGTAACCCTGCTGGTTCTGGCCGGTACCCTGCCTTATATGTCATTACAGATTCAAGCTGTAACCAACACCTTACAGATAATGACCAACGAGACCGAACAACCTTTGATCGCACTCATGTTCTGTATCACGATAGCTCTGTTTTCGATCCTGTTTGGCACACGTCATCAATCCTTACGCGAGAAACATCGCGGTCTGGTCGTCGCCATCGCATTTGAATCCCTGGTCAAACTGGTCACCCTGTTGATCGTCGGCCTGTTTGCAGTGTTCGGTATTTTTGGAAACTTCGGTGAACTCAATCATTATCTGGCTGAACATCCCGAGGCTAACCAGGCCCTGTTTGCACCGGTACAGGAAGGCCCCTGGGCTACGTTGATGCTGCTGTCTTTCGCCGCCGCGTTTTTATTGCCGCGACAATTCCACATGATCTTCGTTGAAAGTATCCGCGATAAGAATATCGAAACGGCGAGCTGGGCCTTTCCGCTGTTTTTGCTCCTGTTAAACCTGTCGATCCCGCCAATTCTGTGGGCAGGGCAGTCGTTACAACTCGATATTCCCGCCGATTTTTTCGTGCTGGGCATTACCCTCGAAAGCGGATCGACGGTCCTGCCTATCCTGACTTTTATGGGTGGCTTGTCCGCGGCCAGCGCGATGATTATTGTCAGTACCCTGGCGCTGGCCTCGATGTGCATGAATAATTTTGTATTACCGGCGAGCTTCCCGCCGAAACTGTCCACCGGCACCAGCATGTACGAGTGGCTGCTGTGGGGACGTCGATTTGTGATAATGTCGATCATCGGCATCGGCTATTTCTTTTATCTGGTGCAGCAACATAATCCGGGGCTCGCCGGCCTCGGCCTGATCTCATTCGTTGCTGTGGCACAGTGTCTTCCGGGCGTAGTCGGCCTGCTCTATTGGCCGCGAGCCAACAAAAACGGCTTTATCTGCGGCCTCGTGGTCGGTGCAGCAATCTGGGTTTTCACGCTGTTTGTGCCATTGATCGAGCGTGCAGGAATCATCGAGACACCGTACTTCACGATTCCAGAACTCGCCATGAGCACCACCGATGCTGCGTTGTGGTCTCTGCTGCTGAACGGATTCACCTTTGTTGTCGTTTCGCTGTTGTCTCGCCAGTCGAGCGAAGAACGCGAGGTTGCCGATGCCTGTAGCCGAGAGAGTTTTTTAATTCCTCAGGGCGAAGTACATGCAGCTTCGATCGCCGAGTTTGAACAACAGTTGAGTACTATCGTCGGTCACGACATTGCGCACAACGAAGTGGATCGCGCACTGGCCGACCTCAGCCTGGTTCCCGGTGAAGTCAAACAATCCGATTTAACTCGCTTGCGCGCGCAAATAGTCCGTAATCTATCCGGCCTGGTTGGTCCGGTATTGTCACGTATGATTGTCAACGAACATCTACAGATTGATCGCGCAACTCAATCTGCCCTCGCCGATACCATCCAGTTCGCAGGCCATAGCCAGGAAAAATCACGCACCGAACTGCGCGGAATATCAAGCGAACTGGATTGGCTCAGACGTTTTCATTTTCAAGTGTTACAGGATTTGCCGCTTGGGGTTGTATCGCTCGATGACACCGATACGATTCTGAGCTGGAATAAACAACTCAGCAAGTTGACCGGAATCGATCAGCAGGATGTCATTGGACTCGGCATCGAACAGCTCGACGCGCCGTGGCAGAAACTACTCGCCGGATTCAAGGCCAGCGACGAATTCATGATCAGCAAACTCAAGGTAGAAGTGAGTAACCAGATTCGTGTACTGAACCTGTTCAAGGCGGTGGTTAGTCATGAGCAGGGAAATAATAGCGGCATCGCTATCCTGATCGAGGACACTAGTGAACGCTACTCACTTGAGGAAAAGCTCGCGCATAGCGAGCGCCTGGCGTCGATAGGCCAGCTAGCTACCGGCGTGGCCCATGAAATAGGCAACCCGGTGACCGGCATCGCCTGTCTCGCACAGGATCTACGTAGCGATTTAGGAGATGCAGTGCAGGCGGCTGATGGTTTAAGTCAAATCCTGAATCAGACCGAGCGAATCACGCATATCGTCAGGTCGCTATCCAACTATAGCCATGCCGGAACACCTGATGAACACCCTGCTGAAAATCTCGATTTGGACGAGCTTGTACAGGAAGCGATTAGCCTGGTATCGCTTAGTCATGCAGGTAAGCAAATGCAGTATGGCAATCGCTGCAGCCCGGGAATCATGGTTAACGGATTCGCGCAGAAACTGGTGCAGGTTTTTGTTAATCTGCTGACCAATTCCACCGATGCGTCGAAACCGGGACAGGAAATCATCATCGAGTCAGCAGCACGTGGCGACCGCGTACTAATAACGGTAAAAGACCAGGGTAAAGGCATCGACGAGAAGCATCTTTCAAAGATTTTCGAGCCCTTTTTCACGACCAAGATGGTGGGTGAAGGTACCGGACTTGGATTATCCCTGACCTACAATATCATCCAGGAACATGGCGGGTCGATTTCTGTATCCAGTAAATCGGGCTGCGGTTGTCAATTCGAAATTAATTTGCCGGGCAGCGATGAATCACGGATGGCTAAGGCATGAGTAATATTCTGGTTGTTGAAGACGAACCGATTATCCAGGAAAGCCTGCTACGATTGTTACAGCGCCAGGGACACGATACTACCGGCGTAGCTTCGGTCGCGGAAGCCGAGGAGAATTCGATCAACATGTATGATCTGATTATCTCGGATCTACGCTTGCCGGGCGAACCCGGTACCGAGCTAATATCACGAGCGGCGCCGATTCCGGTATTGATCATGACTAGCTATTCAACTGTACAATCAGCGGTCGAGGCGATGAAACAGGGTGCCGTGGATTATATCTCCAAGCCCTTCAATCACGATGAAATGATTCTAACGGTGAAACGGATCCTCGAGAAAACGAGTGTCGAGAAGCAAAATACAATTCTGCAAAAGGAGGTAGCCAGGAATTACCCCATCGATGGTATGGTCGCACATTGTGAGCCGATGCTCGAGGTGCTCGACCGCATCCGACGCGTTGCCGCGACCAATACAACCGTGTTGATCCTCGGTGAAACCGGTTCAGGCAAGGAATTAGTAGCACGCGCTATACATTCCAAAAGCGATCGCAGCAAGCAAGCCCTGGTTAGCGTGAACTGTGCATCGTTTGCCGAAAATCAAATCGAGTCCGAACTATTCGGTCACGAACGTGGTGCTTTTAGCGGCGCCTTGCAAATGAAGAAGGGACTCATCGAAGTCGCCAATGGCGCAACCCTGTTTCTCGACGAAATCGGGGAACTGCCGTTAGAGGCCCAGGCCCGTTTGTTGCGCGTCTTACAGGATAACGAAATAAGGCGGGTCGGATCGAACAAAATGCTCAAGATCGATGTGCGCGTGTTGGCCGCAACCCACCAGAACCTGGCGCAAATGGTCGAGCAGAAAACCTTTCGCAAAGATCTATACTTCAGGCTTAACGTATTCGAAATCAATCTTCCACCACTGCGCGAACGCGGTGGTGATATCAAGCTGCTGGCCGACACCATGCTGACCAAGATGGCTGCTCGTACTCATCGCAATACCATGGTCTTCGGCGAAGATGCCTATGAACAAATGATTAAGTACCAATGGCCGGGCAATGTACGCGAACTGGAGAATGTCATCGAACGTGCGACAATCCTGAAACAAAACGGCTGCATCGAAGCTGAAGATCTGGCATTAAATAATCTCGAGACCAACCATCAATTACCACTATATGAACTCGAGAATCGGTTATCGCTGGATGATTATTTTGTCAGCTTTGTGAAAAAGTACCAACCGAGTTACAACGAGACCGAGCTGGCGCGCATGCTTGGCATCAGCCGAAAAAACCTGTGGGAAAAAAGGCAGCGCCTTGAGATTCCGTCACGCAAGCAATGAATATCCCGGAGTCTTTTGATGGATAACCCGAGTACTGGTTTATCAACCCAAATCGCGACCACTATTTTGCATGGTTTTGATCGCCACTTCACGATTTTCAGTGAAATTACCAAGGGCGCCAGACAACGTTTCGAAAATGCAGACTGGGACGCCGAGCGCGAGGCCTCACGCGAACGTATCGAGTTTTATGATATCCGGGTCAAGGATTCGATAATCGAAGTGCAGAAACTGTTTGATCTGGATCCATTCGACAGCCAACTCTGGTTTGACGTCAAGCGCGAGTTTGTACTGTTGATCAGCAACCACTTACAACCCGAACTGGCCGAGACATTCTACAACTCTGTGTTTTGCGCGCTGTTTCATCGAGATTATTTCGGTAACGACTACATCTTTGTTCGCAGTGCCGTTTCGACCGAATTCATCGATGCCGAAAAACCCTCGTACCACGTCTACTATCCGGCCAAGCGCGGATTTCGCTCATCAATCAAACAGGTGTTGCTAGACAGCGGTTTCAGCCTGCCGTTCGAAGACATCAATCGCGATGTGCGACACATTATCCAGGCATTGATCAATCAGGCTTTTGCACGCCCACGCCGCGCACATTTGAACTTCCAGTTTCAGGTGATCAGCAGCGTGTTCTATCGCAACAAGGCAGCATATATTGTCGGCAGGGCGATCAATTCGAACAAAGAGACCCCTTTTGCCATTCCGCTACTGCACACTGGCAAGGGTTCGATTTATGCCGATGGGATCATCATCGGCACCCAGGGCCTGAATCGTTTGTTCGAATTTTCATATGTCTATTTCATGGTCGATCACCCGGTACCCTCATCCATCGTCACTTTCCTGCGACGTTTGATGCCGACTCGCAGCAAGGAGTCATTTTACTCGGCAATCGGTTTTCACAAGCAGGGCAAGACCGTCTTTTACCGGGATTTTTTACACCATTTGAAACACTCCGAGGATGAATTGATTTTTGCACCCGGAATCAAGGGGATGGTCATGGCAGTATTTACCCTGCCCTCTTATCCCTATGTGTTCAAGGTAATCAGAGACCGATTCCCACCTCCGAAAAAAACAACTCGACAGGAAGTGCTCGATACCTACCGTCTGGTTAAAATGCACGATCGAGTCGGACGCATGTCGGATATTCTCGAGTATTCACATGTCGCGCTGCCTAAATCCCGTTTTGCTGAAGACTTACTGGAAGAACTTTATGAGACCTGTGCCAATAGCGTTTCCGAAGAAGGCGATCAGATAGTCATCAAACATATATATATCGAACGTCGTATGACACCGTTAAACCTGGCGGTGCAACAGGCTGATGACCTGTACCTTGGGCGACTCATGAAGGGTTATGGGCAGGCCATCAAAGAGTTAGCCGCAGCCAATATCTTCCCGGGTGATCTGCTACTTAAAAACTTTGGTGTCACTGGACAGGGCCAGGGTCGCGTTGTGTTTTACGACTATGATGAAATTTGTTACCTGACAGAATGTAACTTTCGCAAAATTCCCGAACCGCTTTATCCGGAAGACGAATTCGCCTCGGAGCCCTGGTATAGCATTGCTGCCAACGATGTCTTTCCGGAACAGTTTGCAACCTTCCTGTTCGCCAATAATCGCGTGCGGCAAACCTTTATGAAGTATCACAGTGATCTGCTAGACGCTGAGTTCTGGATTCAGAAGCAGAAAAATATCGAAGCCGGAATTTATGAGGATGTTTTTCCCTACCCTAAAAAAGTGCGATTCGAACGTTGATTTTCGCGCAAACAACCGCTGCACCGTTGATTGAGATGTGATTAAGAGCTGGAGACTGTGGAATTAATCTACTGGCAAATAAAGCCTGGGTCCCGAATAGACAAAGCCCTGGCTCTGGTAAAAATCAAAGGTTCTTTTCCACTCGGGTTGAGGCGGTGCCCCGACTTCAATTTCAGGCCATCCCTTGCTCACGGCAAATGCCCTGGCGGCTTCAATGAGCCTGGCACCCACACCGCATGAACGCTGAGTTCCATCCACGTAAAGCTCGCTTATCTCGCCGAAATTTCCTCCCGCATAAATAGCCGAACACTCATTGAGCGTAAGCAGTCCCACAATTTCGCCACCCTGTGTTTTTGCCAGCAACGCCCATACTTTATCACCGGCTGCGAGAAGTTGCTTCGCAGCAAAAACATGCTTGTCGGAATCTCGATAATCATCTTCATCCGGAAACAGTTCGACCAGCAACCTGTTGACCAGGGTACCCACCATTTGAAAATCATCGGCACGAGCCATTTCAACGACGATCCGATTTGCAGTCATAAATCACCTCGAATTTGCATGTAAAACCAGTTTCTAACAACATGACTTGCCTGGCAAATGACACTGGAGATTTTTATCGATGTCGCGCCGATGAAATGCCTACCTCAGATGCCAGGTCAAATGCATCGAGATGGACTGCAAGGCAGGAGAAACAGGCTGATTGACCTGCGGTTTAATCTTCTGAATGGCTACTCTTTGATTGAACTTGAGTATTTCATTTTCAAAACTCATTCGCCTGAGATCCGAGAAAGCAAACGGTGAAGAAGCCTGCGCCAACTGAACATATTTCTGCGAAAAAGTGTTTCCTGATTTGCGATGCCCAGATACACAACCAGGCGCATGGCAGCGAGCATGGTTTGCGTGAGCGAACTGTCATTTTTGGCTGAAATCAACGACTCTCCTGCAACATGGAAAACTAATGTTCGTTGGCCTTCCTGGTGATCTTGCCGCATATCCTCCAGATCATCAATTAATTACAGTAACAGACCCATGCCGATCGCAAATTCATACTCGTCGTTGCTTATCCCCGGATAAACCAGGTAGGCACCGACCAGAACAAAAGCTCCGCCTTTGATCATACTGATTTGCAACAACTGGTCCGCTGTCAGGGATTCGTCTCCTTGCGCCAGGCTTAGTTTTTGTCCATTAAAAATGCTTAACATCGCGTTGTTAAGTTGTCGATACTGAGCGATTGGATACTGTCCGTAAACCATGCGCAGCATACCAAACACCTTACGCTGGTGACCGCCGTGCAACGGCGAAAATGCTGTTTTTTTGCATTTTTTGCTGTTTTTGTTACCGCCGTGCAGTAGCCCAATAACCCCGTAAAGCCTCTATATTTATGGTATTATCATGCCATAACGTACTAGAATGTTTTTGTAAACAGTAAGCGCAGCTCGAATTCAAAATTTTGTAAGTTTTTTGTAAGTTCGTTATCGCCTTAGCAGATGGTAACGGAAATGGGGTGAAAAATGGCATCACTAATCGATAGCGAGACGAAACGCAGGCGACTTGAATCGCGGCACGCACCTTACTGGCAGCAGGTTGCCAAGGGCAGAGCGGTAGGATTCCGCAAG
>JAAESG010000259.1 GCA_024229615.1 Gammaproteobacteria bacterium
AATATCAACCCCTTTTTACGGAGGCTTAAGCAAATGAAGACCATGGTCCTTCAGCGTATCGGAATCGGTGTGCTCACTCTCCTGGTGGTGTCGGCCCTAGTATTTGCCGGCACCGAAATCCTCCCCGGGGACGTTGCCGAGATCGTTCTCGGTCAAGCTGCAACCCCTGAAAACCTGGCCAAACTTCGCGCCGAGCTCGGTCTCGATAAACCCGCCGTTGTAAGGTATTTCGAATGGCTGGGCGACATGATAACCTTCGATCTGGGCGTTTCCAAAGCCGGCGGTACGGGTATTGGAGAGCTTATCGGCGGCCGTCTGTCCAATACTTTTTTTATGGGCGGCATTGTCGCCGCGATCGCGGTTCCGCTTTCCGTCATTCTGGGACTGCTGGCAGCCATGTATCCGGGATCATGGTTTGACCGCACCGTGACGTTCAGCACACTCGGCCTGATTGCCGTTCCGGAGTTTTTTATCGCCACCCTCTGCGTGCTGATTTTAGCCGTTCAGCTCCACTGGCTTCCGGCCATTTCTTACAGGAGTGGCGATGAAACCTTCTTTCAACTGATGCGGGCGCTGCTCCTGCCGATCCTTGTGCTCGTAATCGTGATATCGGCGCAGATGGTCCGCATGACGCGCGTCGGCATTCTCAACGTGTTGCATTCACCCTATATCGAGATGGCGATTCTCAAGGGCGTACCGCGGGCACGCATTATCCTGCGCCATGCGCTGTTCAACGCCATCGGTCCGATTGTCAATATCATCGCGCTGAATCTGGCTTATCTTGTCAGCGGCGTGGTCATCATCGAGACGATTTTCGCCTACCCCGGGCTCGCCAAGCTAATGGTCGACGGGGTACAGACGCGGGATCTTCCGCTGGTGCAGGCCTGTGCGATGATTTTCTGCGGCACCTATGTCGTGCTGATCTTGACGGCTGACATCGCTTCGATTCTGTCGAATCCACGGCTCAGACAACCAAAATAGGTGATCAAAAATGAATGATGAAAAACAATCTATTGATGAAATCCAACCTAAGGATGAAACCCAACCTGAGGCCAAGGCATCGCCTCCCGATCAGTTTGAAGAGCTGCAAACCGCGCCGCCAAAGCAAAGGATCAAACTCACCTGGGTAGGCTACACGTCTGCGGCCATCATCGCTATCTGGGTTATCATCGCATTCGTCGGTCCATATATTGCACCTTTTCACGAGGCCGACATGATCGCAGACGACAGCTTTCTTCCGGCCGACAGCCAGTTCTGGCTGGGGTCCGACTATATTGGGCGCGATATTTTTTCACGCATTCTGTGGGGCGCCCGTACGACGATCGGTATTTCATTCATAGCGACCCTGGCGGCCTACTTCGTCGGCATCACCCTCGGCATCGGCGCAGCGGTAAAAGGGGGTTGGGTGGATATCGGCGTCAGCCGGGTAATCGATGCACTTTTGTCACTGCCGACGATCATGCTGGGTTTGATCGTCATCGCTGCCATGGGCTCATCAATACCGGTCCTGATCCTGACCGCCGGGTTGATCTATTCCGCCACTGTGTTTCGTATTTCGCGGGCATTGGGTCAGGACATCATGGTTATGGATTTTGTCGAAGCCGCCCGGGCACGCGGCGAGGGGGTGTGGTGGGTTATCACCCGTGAAGTGTTGCCCAATTGCGGGATGCCCTTGGCGACCGACTTCGGCCTCAGGTTGATCTTCGTCATTTTATTCATCTCCAGTCTCAGTTTTCTGGGCCTGGGTGTCCAACCACCCATGTCGGATTGGGGAAGTATGGTGAGGGAGAATTTGCAGGGTCTGGGCTATGGCTCTTTTGCAGCCATATGGCCTGCGCTGGCAATCGCCATGCTTACTATTTCCATTAACCTGGTCGTTGACGATATCTCCACGTCGATCGGCGGCAAGCTAGCCGGAAAAATGGTGTAACTATGACTGAGATGCTACTCGAAGTAAAAGACTTAAAAATTCAGGCTCGTAAAGAAGACGGCACCCCGATTCCCATCGTCAAAGGTGTCAGTTTTAACGTCAATAGGGGCGAAGTGGTTGCAATGATAGGCGAATCCGGCTCCGGTAAGACGACCATCGCACTCTCGTCACTGGCCTATACCAAACCCGGCCTGGAATTCGCAGGTGGTGAAGTGCGGCTGGACGGCCAAGATCTGCTGCAGATGTCCGATGTACAGCACCGCGATATACGCGGCCGTCGGGTTGCCTATCTGGCCCAAAGCGCGGCGGCTACATTTAATCCGGCAATCACCATCGGCGAGCAGGTTACCGAATCCGCAGTCCTGCACGGGGTGCTTTCACAGGAAGACGCGAGCAAGCGTGCCGAAAAACTGTACCGCGCACTCGAGCTGCCCGATCCGGATCGTTTGGGCCGGCGCTATCCGCACCAGGTATCCGGTGGTCAGCTACAGCGGCTGATGGCGGCGATGGCCCTGTGCGGCAAGCCCGATCTGATGATTCTCGACGAGCCGACTACCGCCCTGGATGTTACCACTCAAATAGAAGTTCTTAAAGCGTTCAAAAAAGTGATCCG
>JAAESG010000260.1 GCA_024229615.1 Gammaproteobacteria bacterium
AAACTCGATATCCCGGATCTGGAATATGACGACCCCCATCCCTGTGAGCTAGCGATTGCACGAACTTTCGGCACGCCTTATTTTCCTGGCTCGGACTGGATTGGCAAACCTGCGGCAAGCCAATGGCTCACCGAAGTCGTGCGCTGGACCTGGCGCGCAAAATTATTGACGCAGGTCGAAAACAACCTGCTCGGTAATTTACGTGAAACGGCCGAAGCCGAGGCGATTAAAGTGTTTGCCGATAACATGAAAGACCTCCTGCTAGCCTCCCCAGCAGGTCAACGCGCGACTATCGGGCTCGACCCGGGTCTGCGCACCGGCGTCAAAGTCGCCGTCGTCGATAGCACCGGACAATACCTTAATAACACGACGATTTTTCCGCATGCACCGAAAAACCAGTGGGATGACTCTATCGCCACGCTGGCAAAACTGGCTAAAAAATATGGCGTTGAGTTAATCGCGATTGGCAATGGCACGGCATCGCGTGAAACCGAAAAGCTCTCGACCGAATTAATCCAGAAGTACCCAGAACTGAAGTTGACAAAAGTCGTCGTCAGTGAGGCAGGCGCATCGGTTTATTCGGCCTCGGAGTTTGCCTCGAATGAATTTCCAGACCTGGATGTCACCGTACGTGGTGCCATTTCTATTGCGCGCCGATTGCAGGATCCACTCGCCGAGCTGGTCAAGATTGACCCTCAATCGATTGGCGTCGGGCAGTACCAGCACGACGTTAGCCAGTTTAAACTCGCCAGATCACTTGATGCGGTGGTTGAAGACTGCGTGAATGCGGTCGGTGTCGAAGTCAATACCGCCTCGGTTGCGTTGCTTAACCGGGTTTCGGGCTTAAGCGAGACACAGGCGAGCAATATCGTCGAATGGCGTAATGCCAATGGTCGCATAGCAAGTCGGCAACAATTGAAAAAAATACCGCGCCTGGGTGCTAAAACATTCGAACAGGCGGCCGGATTTTTACGCATTCAAGATGGTGATGTCGCGCTTGACGCCTCCGCCGTCCACCCCGAATCCTACGCACTGGTGCAGGATATTGCGACGAAGAACCAATGCGAGGTAGTCGACCTGTTGGGTAATAAAACGCTGTTGGCTAAAATCAACGCCAGAGATTTCATCAGTGACGAAGTTGGTCTACCCACGGTACAGGATATTATTACCGAGCTGGATAAACCCGGTCGTGACCCCCGGCCCGAGTTCCAGGTAGTGCGATTTAAGGAAGGCATCGAAAAACTAACCGACCTGGTGC
>JAAESG010000261.1 GCA_024229615.1 Gammaproteobacteria bacterium
CATTCCCAAAGGGCGCACTCACCTGAATCCCGGCAATCCGATCGCTGACGTCGCGGACCGATTCCTGAGCGATCTCCACGCCCACTTGCAGTTGCTCTTCCCGACTGCCGGCGGCTTCCATCCGCTCCATCACCGAGTCGGGGATCTCCACGCCCGGTACCTCGTTCTGCATGAACTGGGCGTTGCGGAAACTGGCCAGCGGCCAGATGCCCGCCATGATCGGAATCTCGTACTGCTCCACTTCATCGAGGAATCGCAGTAACGCCTCGGGATCGAAGACGGGTTGCGTGATGGCGAACTCGGCCCCGGCCTCGACCTTCCGGCGGAACCGGTCGAGCTCCCGCTGGCGGTCGACGGCGGTCGGATCGAGCCCCACGCCCAGCAGAGCAGTCGTGGGCGGCTTGATCGCCGGTATACTTCTGATCCTGATCATCCTGGCCTTTGTGCCCATTTCGATTGATCTATAGTTCGTCGCAAATGAATTGATACTTGACTAAGGGGCCAATACATGATATCTTGTCCATAATCTTAACTTGTTCAAGCAGAAATATGGATAGATTATGGTTTCATGTCGTGGCAAGCCCCTAACCCCTGAAATAAAGAAACTTACTGTCTCAGTTAAGCAGTATTTTGACCGAAACAAACTGACACCTGCAGAACCAAGTGTGAAGCGTACCGCGGATGCTCTTGGCATTGGCGTAGCAACAGTCAAACGAATTATGGCCGACTACAATCGTGATCCTGGTCTGCTCGATAAACCAGCAAAACTACGAGGACGCCCCATTTATGCTGTTAGCGTGTCGTATCAAGAATCGACTCGCTCATATATTCGAGATGCAAACAAAAAAGGAGCGTATATAACGCTTGCTGATATTAAAAACTTCTTAATGGAAGAATATCCTGACGAATCATTTAATAAAGCAACATTAGCTAGAACGCTTA
>JAAESG010000262.1 GCA_024229615.1 Gammaproteobacteria bacterium
GGCGTAACGCCTCATCGCCAATGCTGCCACTGCGCGATATCGCCTTGCGCCGGCGCACTTCCGAGAAATGGCACGGCAGGGTCACGTTTTCGATGACGCTGAGATAAGGGATCAGATTGGACTGCTGAAAAATAATAACGAAATGATCGGCGCGAAACCGGTCGCGCGCGGCAGCGCTTATCGTGTTGAGCGATTGACCAAGCACTTCAATTACACCGGATTGGGGCGCTAACACGCCTGCGATCAATCCAAGCAGTGTCGATTTGCCGCTACCGCTAGCGCCGCGTACAAACAGTTGCTCACCATACGCCACATCGAGGCTGGCAATGTCCAGTAGCGGAGTAGGCTGTCCGGGCCAGGCGAAGCGCAGCTTTGCGAGGCGAATGATTTGATCAGACAAGGTTGAGTCCATGAGACTTACAGGCGCGTAAAATCTACCAGTTCCGACATATTATTGCCAATCCAATTGGTTTCGGTGAAACGATTGTGGCCAGAGATAAAGTAGTCGGCATTAGAGTGACAGTTACCTTAATTCGATGGCCTTGGCATTTTTCCCGGAATTAGGGTAACTGTCACCTTAATTGTGTTTACTGGTTCACGGTGCACGCTCTGCGATGCGCACGGCCAAAGATAAAGATGATCGACTGAGTCGCTGGAACATCGATCTTCAGTCCCGGCGACATGCCAATGTGGTGGCCGTGGCGCTAGCCAACAAGATGGCACGAATGGCCTGGGCGATGATGACGCGAAATATTGATTATGATCCGGATTTAGCGGCAGCATCAGTAAATTAAATACCGGTAACGAGGAAAGCTTATTCATTTGACGATTGCCAAGTAAGCGGTTAATGGCAAACAGGTCGAACCGGCGCCGATAAAACCCGAGAGTGTCCGCGTGTGTAATAACACGAAATAGCAATAGGGAATCGGTGCGCGAAAAACCCATTATGGCCC
>JAAESG010000263.1 GCA_024229615.1 Gammaproteobacteria bacterium
CCAAGGGCCGTTATGCGGTGACCGCGATGATGGATATTGCACTACACCAGAGAGTTGGTCCGGTTACCCTGGCCGATATCTCCCAGTGTCAGGGAATATCGCTTTCCTACCTGGAGCAATTATTTTCCAAGTTACGAAAAGGTGGCCTGGTCGAGGGCGTGCGCGGACCAGGTGGTGGCTATCGACTGGCTCGCCCGGCTGATCAGATTTCAGTGGCAGATATTATCGAGTCGGTCGATGAAAAGCTCGATATGACAAAATGCGGTGGCAAGGGCAATTGCTCGCAGGGCGAGAAATGTCTAACTCATCAGTTGTGGTATGAACTTTCCTGCAGCCTGTATCGCTTTTTAAGTGATATTAAACTTGATCAATATGTCAATCGTCCAGATATAAGTGAATTAGTAAAGAAACAGGATATCCAGTACGGACGATTCATCAATCGTCCGGCAGCGATAGCCTGATTGGAGACCAATGAAGTGAGTGATATTAAACTACCCATTTATCTTGATTACAGCGCGACCACGCCGATCGATCAGCGTGTCGCCGCGAAAATGGCGGAGTGCCTGACGATCGAGGGTAACTTCGGTAACCCGGCTTCGCGCAGCCACCAATTCGGCTGGAGCGCCGAAGCCGCTGTGGATCTGGCGCGTCAACAGGTCGCCGATCTGGTGAATGCGGATCCACGGGAAATCGTCTGGACCAGTGGTGCAACCGAATCCGACAATCTGGCCATCAAGGGCGCGGCACATTTTTATCGGAAAAAAGGCAATCACATCATTACCTTGAAAACCGAACACAAAGCAGTGCTGGATACCTGTCGCCAGCTTGAGCGCGAAGGTTTTGAAGTCACCTACATGGACCCTGATGAGAGTGGACTGCTGGATCTCGAAAATCTGAAGGCAGCTGTCACCGATCAAACTATTTTGATCTCAGTGATGCACGTCAACAATGAAATTGGTGTCATCCAGGACATCGAGGCGATCGGCGAGTTTGCTCGCCAGAAAAAGATTATTTTTCATGTCGATGCAGCGCAGTCGACCGGCAAGGTTGAAGTCGATCTCGAGCATTTGAAGGTTGACCTGATGTCATTTTGTGCACACAAAACCTACGGGCCAAAGGGTGTAGGCGCACTTTACGTTCGACGCAAACCCCGCGTACGTATCGAAGCGCAAATGCACGGTGGTGGACACGAGCGCGGTATGCGTTCCGGTACCCTGGCGACGCATCAGATCGTTGGTATGGGTGAGGCTTTCCGGATTGCCAAGGAAGAAATGGCGACCGAAAACGAACGCATCCGCATGTTGCGTGATCGACTCTACACCGGGTTGAACGATATGGAAGAAGTCTACGTCAATGGGGCCCTCGACCATCGTATTGCCGGTAATCTGAACATCAGCTTTAATTTTGTCGAAGGCGAGTCGCTGATCATGGCCTTGCGCGATCTCGCGGTCTCCTCGGGTTCAGCCTGTACTTCGGCGAGTCTCGAGCCGTCATACGTGCTGCGCGCACTGGGACGCAACGACGAACTGGCGCATAGCTCGATTCGCTTCAGCATCGGTCGTTTTACCACGGTTGAGGAAATCGATTACACGGTCGAGGTCGTCCGTGCTGCCGTTGAAAAATTACGCGAACTGTCGCCGCTTTGGGATATGTACAAAGATGGTATCGATCTGAATTCTGTCGAATGGGTGGCGCATTAGACGCTGCACACGAGGTGTAACATGGCATATAGCGAAAAAGTACTCGATCATTACGAGAATCCACGTAACGTCGGCATCATTGAAGATGATCAATCGGTCGGCACCGGTATGGTCGGTGCGCCAGCCTGTGGTGACGTGATGAAACTTCAGATCAAGGTCAGCGAAGACGGTATTATTCAGGACGCCAAATTCAAGACCTATGGTTGTGGTTCGGCGATTGCGTCGAGTTCGTTGGTAACCGAATGGGTTAAGGGCAAAAGCCTGGAAGAAGCCGCGGAGATCAAAAACACGCATATAGCCGAGGAACTCGCCTTACCCCCGGTCAAGATCCACTGCTCGGTGCTGGCTGAAGATGCGATTGCGGCGGCCATCGACAATTATCGCCAGAAGAACCAGTAGTTGACACAGTTGTTGGAAAGGCCCGCTTGTGCGGGCCTTTTTTATCCCCCATTGTGAAGATTCAGAAATTACCGCTATCGACATATAATTTGCCGCGGAGGTGCCGTGTTCGATGAATTTTCTACCCGTTTTTTACAATATTTCCAGCAAAACCTGCCTCGTCGTTGGCGGCGGAGCGATTGCCGCGCGTAAAGCCGAGTTACTTTTGAAGGCACAGGGCACGGTACGGGTAGTTGCGCCCGAGATCGGTGATCGCTTGCGTGAACTGGCTACTACTGCCGACCTCAAAATAGAACAGCGAGGTTTTGCTGAGGAGGATATTCAGGGGACCGTCTGCGTCATTGCTGCGACTGATGATGAAGACGTGAATCGCGAAGTATCCCGGCTTGCCCAGACGCAGAATATACCGGTTAACGTGGTTGATAACCCGGATCTGTGCAGTTTCATCATGCCCGCCATGATCGACCGAAAACCGATGCAGATAGCAATTTCCACGGGTGGCGTGTCTCCGGTGCTGGCGCGTATGCTGCGCTCCAAGCTGGAGAGCTGTATCCCGGGGGCTTATGGTGAACTCGCAAGCCTGGCAGAACAGTATCGTGATACGGTGAAAGACTCATTGCCCAATGTGGATTTACGCAGACGTTTCTGGGAGTCAGTACTCGAAGGCCGGGTTGCGGAACTGGTTTTTTCGGGTAGAAATGATGACGCCGGTGAATTGCTGCAACACGAACTGCAAGATTTCAATACCGATGCTGTCAAAGGTGAAGTTTACCTGGTCGGCGCCGGACCGGGCGACCCTGACCTGATTACCTTCAAGGCTTTGCGTTTAATGCAAAAAGCCGATGTCGTGGTTTATGACCGACTCGTTTCTGGCCCGATTTTAGATATGGTGCGGCGTGATGCCGAGAAGATATATGCGGGTAAGGCGAAGGCAAATCACGCCATTCCCCAGGAAAACATCAATCAATTGCTGGTACGCCTGGCGAAAGAAGGCAAACGCGTTTTGCGACTGAAAGGTGGAGATCCGTTCATTTTTGGGCGTGGAGGTGAAGAACTTGCCGAATTGATCGATGAGAACATCGACTTTCAAGTAGTGCCCGGTATCACCGCCGCGTCGGGTTGCGCCAGTTACGCCGGCATTCCGTTAACCCACCGTGATTACTCGCAGGCTTGCATCTTTGTCACGGGACACCGTCGCAATGGCGAGGAAGAGCTCAACTGGGAAATGCTGAGCCATGCCAACCAAACCGTGATTTTCTACATGGGGCTCGAAAACGTCGTGCGCATCTGCCGTTCGCTAAAAGCTCACGGACGTGCCGCAGATACTCCCGCGGCCCTGGTAGAAAAAGGCACGACCGCCGCACAAAGGGTATTCGTCGGGGATCTGGATAGTTTGCCAGGCATTATCGCGGATAACGAAGTGCATGCGCCGACCCTGATTCTGGTGGGTGAGGTCGTCGCGTTACACAACAAGCTCGGCTGGTACAAGGCCGGCGAGGAAATTACCTGACCGGGCTTAAGCCTGAAATCCGCTGACTAGAGATTAAGGTCAGTATCGTTTGGGTCTTCAAACCCTCTGATCGTCAACAATGACGATATTATCGGTTTGATACCCGCCAGATTTGCAGTTGCCCGTCATCCCCACTGTCTGGCCTGTGGCCAAGGTGCCATCCGGTTGGATCTCACTACCGCTATTGGTTATGGTTACCGTCCAGATATCCAGGCTATCGCTCAAGACAACGCTAAGACTATCAGTGGCAATGCCGCATACGCTTGGCGCGTCGGGATTCAGTGTCAGACCGTCGACAGCGACGCTGAGGATGATTCCCGTCACCTGTTCGGTATGGGCTGCATCCTTGTCAATGATTACCAGCGCCGCCATTAACAACGGATCACTACCTTGAATTAACTGCAGGGTGCCGTCAACCTGCACCGGCAAGGGTTCGGTAACGTCATTTGTATCGAGTAAATCTCCGGACCTGGAAATTATCCGGCTACCATTGACCCCGGCTGAACCCTGTTGGAACATAATGGAGAGATTGTCCGCGGTGATAATCGGGCCGCCCGAAGAAACCTGCATCGCGAAACCGGTGGAATCTGCATCGACCGCTACGCTGCCTTCGACCTGCAGGAATTCACCCAGTTCGGCGACCAATGCTTCGAGTTCGATCAGCGGATATTCACGGCTGGCACGATCTGCATCCGAGTGTTGCCTGGCTGGAAATTTCAACCAGCCCACCACCGTCAATTCAAGCCCCAGTTTTTCTGCGGACAGCAATTCATCGATGGAGCGAGGTGCGCCAGCGTATTCGAGATTATCGAAGAAAGCGGCGTCGGCTCCAAAGTGAACCTTGACACAACCCAGATTATCCATGCCTTCAGCTGGAATGGCATCACAAATGGTTAGCGTTTGAGCGACCGTGTCGATCGAAGCGATTTCTCCATCGAGTCGAACCAGCTTGCTGTCAAATGCCTTGTTGATAACCTCGACAAAGATGACCGGGCGAAAGTGATAGGCTTTATTATTACCGACAACATGTATCGATTTACCGGCATCAATGTCTACTTGCAGGGTGACCATTCCGCCGTCGACAACGTCGAAACAATCACGTGCGACCAGATCCAGTTTGCCATTTCCGGGTAATTTGGGATGATGGGTTTCGTTGTCATTTGGATCGCCGGGCGTATCGTCCGCCATGACCAGTTCCAGGTCGCTTAAAGTCAAGCGGATCTTGCAATACCGATCGGCTGGTACGCCGTCTTTAAAGGTCAAGGGGATTGATTCATTTCTCAGTCGCAACAGGTCAAAGGTCTTGACCGCACCGGAGTACAGCGTCACACGACCATTTTCGTCAGATCCCATCAATTCTACTTTCTGAACCGACGCATTGATGGATTCGAACAATGCCGGGTCGGCGGGCATGTCGGTTAAAAATAATCCAACCGTGCCAGTACCCTGGCTGATTTCGTCTGAACTCTCGCTACCGCTACCACCGCCACAGGATACCAGGGTCGCCAGCAGTGTGAGGGCGGAAAGCCAGCGGATAAATCCGCAAAAGGAAATAGCCATGTTGACACTCAGCGGTTTAATTGAGGTTTGATCCTAACATTGCAGCTTTTTTGCTCCAATCACTCATATGGGGTAAGCCTCATTTAGTGACATATTTAAGGGCTGCTGCGGGAAGGGAATTAAACTCCAAGCGAAACCGGGTCGGTTACAAGCGCTGAATGCCAGATCCAGTGTCCGTACCACGCTTTGATGCCTCCCGGGTTTTACCGAGTCCAGTGTTTGAAAACAGGTGTTTATAGACCGCCGTTCACCAGAAAATCCGTGAACAGCTGTTACGCGAACATATCGCCATTGAAGGTCCGGTTTTGACTACGCTCATACCCCGCATTTTCAGGCTGTTAAGGTCAAAATAGCTATCGCAAGAAAGGATCGGGAGTTCTGCTAAGCGATGAGCTCTAACGATAACTACTATGCCTTCTGTCGCGCTCGTTTGGGTTTGCCCTTGTTTTTCTTGTCTTTGTGCCGGACCTTGGGTTTTGCCCTGGACGGTCTGCTGGTGGTCGGCCTGGCGCCATCCCGGTTTTTCTTGGTACCTAGTTGAGAAATATTCAAGCGCTGACCGGCTACGCGGACATTTTTGAGTTCATTAAGCAATTGTTTTGGCATGTCTTCCGGCAGGTCGACCAGGCTGTAATTGTCAAAAATATTGATACGACCGATGTACTTGCTGTCGATATCGGCTTCATTGGCGATCGCGCCGACTATGTTGCCGGGTTTTACATTGTGATCGTGCCCGACTTCGATGCGAAAACGATCCATACCCGCTTCGACAGCCTGTTCTCTTGGATCCGTTTGCTCCCGGCGTGGTTTCCTGTTACCGGTCGAAGCCTGTTCCGATCTTTCTCGACGTGGCTTTCGATCGGGCTCGTTGTGGTTGCGCTCAAACCCCTGTGCAGGTTTGTCAGCCGGCTTACCGGATAACAGGAATGGTGCTCCGCCTTGAACCTGTTTCGCCAGCGCCGCAGCGATATCGATTAAATTGGCCTGATTTTCCTTTCGATATTGCTCGATCAAATCCTTGAATAACCCGAGGTCTTCATCGGAAATCGTATCGCTGATGCGTTGTTTGAATTTTTCGATACGTCGATTGTTGACCATATCCGTCGACGGCAGGTCCATCAGCTCGATTTTCTTACGGGTTGCTTTTTCGATTGCCTGCAGCATGCGCTTTTCGCGCGGAGCGACAAACAGGATTGCGTCACCCTCGCGTCCGGCACGTCCGGTCCGTCCGATGCGGTGTACATAGGCTTCGGTATCGTGTGGGATGTCATAGTTGATGACGTGACTGATGCGATCGACATCGAGACCACGGGCCGCAACATCGGTGGCCACCAGGATATCGAGCTTGCCAGCCTTGAACTGGGTAACAATACGTTCGCGGTTTTTCTGCGCGATGTCGCCGTTCAGCGCGAGCGCTCGATATCCACGCGCCTCGAGTTTTTCGGCAACCTCGAGCGTTGAAGTTTTGGTGCGCACAAAGACCAGCATCGCATCGAAAGTTTCGGCTTCGAGAATGCGAGTGAGCGCGTCCAGCTTGTGGGTACCACTGACCGGCCAGAAACGCTGGCGAATCGTCTCCGCGGTGGTGGTTTTGACCCTGATCGTGATTTCAGCCGGGTTGCGCAAATAACGTTGGGTTATTTTGCGTATTTCGTTCGGCATAGTTGCTGAAAACAGCGCTATCTGCCGTTGCTTTGGTGTTTGTTCCAGGACCCATTGAACATCGTCAATGAATCCCATGCGCAGCATTTCGTCGGCCTCATCGAGCACCAGGGCCTGCAGACGTCCGAGATCGATATTGCCACGACGCATGTGATCCATGACCCGACCCGGAGTGCCGACAATTACCTGGACACCGCGTTGCAAGGCTCGAATCTGGGTTCCGTATTCTTGCCCGCCGTAAACCGGCAAGACGTGAAAACCCTTTAGCTGGGAGGCGTAGGATTGGAATGCTTCAGCCACCTGTATCGCCAGTTCACGGGTCGGCGCGAGCACCAGCACCTGAGGCTGTTTTTGTTTCAGGTCGAGATTAGAAAGCAGCGGCAGCGCAAAGGCAGCTGTCTTGCCAGTGCCGGTCTGTGCCTGTCCGAGCACATCCCTGCCATCCAGCAACAGCGGAATAGCCTGTGCCTGAATGGCGGTAGGCAACTCGTAGCCAAGTGTGTTCAGAGCTTTTAATAGCGGCTGTTTCAACGCCATTTGCGCAAAGCTGGTGATGGTTTCGGTAGACATCGATGTGTAGCTGGGAAGAGGGGTGGCGCAGTGTAGCGGTTTGTGTCGGGGATTGCATGCGATTATTACTGATTTCAACGCTTAAGCATAAGGAATCCGATGTGTATGCATTACCGTTGCAAAGATGAGGACTGGATCGTAATTAGTGAATGGTCAGTTCGAGACACGGGGTTCTTCGGCTGAACAGGCCGGTTGCAGATGCCGGATTAAACACAGCAATACCATGATCACATGCCGAATTTGACCGATCAGCGCAAAAAAAGCCCCGAAACAAACTGTTTTGGGGCTCTTCAGTCAGACGTTTTGCGAAACAGCTACCAAAAGAAAATCTCTGAAGTACCGCTATAGGATACGGTAAAGCTAGTACAGTCGTTAAAGGTCACCGTGACCAATACGCCGGCATCATCGCTAAACTGTATTTCGCCCGAAATGGGCTGTCCATTGGGGCAGGTAAACAAAACGGGAGCGGTGGTTGCGATCGAGAAGCTGCCGTGATCCGGATCGATGATGGTCGCGGAGACGTAATATCCGGTAATTGCATCTCCGCTGACTGTTGCCGAAGAAAAGGTATAGATCCGGCCGTCGAAGCCGACAATATCGGAAAATGTACAGATGGTCTCCATCGAGGTGTTATCGGTGGTGCAACTGGCCTGCATGTCGAGAGTGACGACGTCGACACCATCGTCGATGGTAAAATTGATATATTCCAGATCAACCGTGGTCGAGTTACCCGAGATAGTGGTGGATGCGATGACAGTGCCATCGAATTCCAGGAGCCCAAGGCCTAAAAGGTCGCAGTCGATAAATATGATGGTTGTGCTGCCGTCGGGATTGGTGGTTTCGTCGGCACTACCGAGACCGCAGTCGAACCCGGGAGTCGGGATATTGGCGGTTCTGCCGGCAAAGTTTTTTGATAATTCATGAGTGATGGTGCCAATTCCGGGTTTGGCGGCAGGCTTCAATCCCAGTATAGAGGCTGTATCGTTCAACACTGCCTGTTTTGCCGCTTCGGTGGCTGCGGTACCCAATTGTTTTGCGTTGCCCGCATTGATTTTGGCCTGAGTAACCTGGTTGGCGCTGCCACTGCCGCCGCCGCCACTGCTATCACAGGCAACGACCGAGACCACTATAAAAAACAGCAACAGGTAATTAGTCATGTTCTTCATAGCTTCAATCCTCAACCAGTTAGATGTTCTGGATGTAACTTATAGCTGAGGTTCGATCTAATATAATCGGTTCATACTACCGCTTATCGGATATTCTCAAAGACAGCAACCGTTTGTCGGTTTTATTACAAGGGCCTGTTAACACCATCCTGAATCCGTAGGTTCAGGACTATTTGAAACGTCGCTTTTTCCAGCACTTCCCGCATCATCTAACCTTTTTGGGTCGGGGCTGGGGCCATTTTTCCGTCCAACGGCGTTGAAGTTCACTTGTATAGCGCTACTATACGGCGCTCACTTCGCCTGGTTGGCCAATATAATAGTCGCCAGCAGCGATATTTCAGATAGTTTTAACAGGCCCTAATCTCTGACGCTATAAATGGCGGATTACCAGGTTGAGTGATGAGACAAACCTGATCAGACTGATGATTATTGCAGGCCGTTGCGGCGAATCTAATCCAGGTCGTTGAGCAGCGAAATCCGGGTATCGCCCGTAACGGCCATCTCGTAACTATAGACCGCGTGTTGCACCCCGATCACCCAGTCTGCGCCAGTCATCAATTCCTGCGCCGTTTCTTCGCAGATTTCGAAGCGCAGGAAATGCACCGCGGAAGTCTTGCTCTCGGTCGAGCGCTCAAGGTCTTCGTCGGCGATAGACCAGATCTTGTCGTGCGTACCGATTTGCATCCACACCAGATCTTCGATACCGACCATCTTCTCAAGCTGGGCAGCGCGTATCAGGGAATCCGTGTATTCGATCATGAAAGTTGCTTTGAAATTTCGGCCATCGGGGATTAACGGATTGTAAGCCTCGAGTTCCTCGTTGATGCCGTCGGCTTCGAAAACTTTTTCGATACGTAACATTTCCTGGATCTGGTAGAGCAGGGTCAGGCGATCTTCGAAATAAAGCGTAGCATTGGGTCCGAGGGCCACCTGGCGGTGTTTCTTGTGCGCCAGAACCTGTTGGCGGAAGGCATCACGTTTCTCGGCGTATTGCTCGAGACTCATCAGATCATTGCGGGTGATTGTCTGTGTCATATTCGACTCCATCGTTCAGACTCCGTAGGCCCGTCGCAACAGGCAGATTGGATGTTGAGTGCTGCTACCATCGCCAAGTCCGGCTGAAATATGGTGCCCGGCCATCGGGCAGTCACTGGCATAGGCATCGGGCTCAGCCTTTTTCACACGATTGACGACAGGTTTGCATATCTTCATCGATATCTCGTGAAATTCCTGTTTGACGGCATAGGTGCCATCGTGTCCGGAACATCGTTCAATGACATCGATCTCGGTATCGGGTATCAGTGCCAGAATATCCCGGGTCTTCAGACCGATGCATTGCACACGTTGATGGCAGGCGACGTGATAACTGATTTTGCCGACGCTGCTGGTGAATTCGGTGTTCATCAATCCTGCTTTATGGCGTAATGCGAGATACTCAAATGGGTCAAAGAAGGCTTGTTGTACTTTCGTAACTTCGGCATCATCAGGAAAAATCAGTGGCAATTCCTGCTTGAACTGCAGCGTGCAGGATGGTACCGGTGAAATAATATCCCAGCCCTCATCGACCAGTTTGGCGAGCAAGGGAATGTTGTGATTCTTGAGTTTTTCAACTGAATCGAGATCGCCGAGTTCGAGCCTGGGCATACCACAGCAAACAGTGTTTTTAACCACCATTGTCGGTATTCGATTGTGCTCGAACACCGCGAGCAAATCTTCGCCCACCTGTGGTTCGTTGTACTCGCCATAACAGGTAGCAAAAATGGCGACTTTGCCACGGGTATTATCGGTGCGGTTGATTTCGAAGTCCCCCGGTCGATGCTGTCGACTGCGTTTGCTCAGCGTATTGCTATTGTATTCCGGTAGACGCGCCTCGGCGTGGATTCCCAGCGAGGACTCGAGCAGGGCACGTGTATGTTCGTTTTTGTTCACGGCGTTGACGACATTGGCAACGATCGGAATGCTGGCAAAACTTCCAATACTGTCTGTCGATGAGATGATTTTGTCGCGGAACTTGGCACGACCTCGCTTGTAACCAAGCGCCTTGGCACGCAACATCAGGTGCGGAAAATCCACATTCCATTCATGCGGTGGAACGTAAGGACATTTGGTCAGATAGCAAAGATCACACAGGTAACAGTGGTCAACCACTTTCCAGTAATCCTGTTTTTCGACACCGTCGACTTCCATGGTCGGGGATTCATCGACCAGGTCAAACAGGGTTGGAAACGAGTTGCACAGGTTGACGCAGCGTCGACATCCATGACAGATATCGAAGACACGCTCTAGCTCGTGAAATATTGCTGATTCGTCGTAAAAACCGGGTTCATTTTGCCCGAGAGGATGACGCGTAGGGGCGTCAATGCTTCCTTCACGCGATGTGCTGGCCATGAGTGGTACCTGGGATTGAATATCCGGGCCCGAAGGGCCCGGTTGGGGTGCTACTAGGCGTCGAGATTATCGAGCGCTTTCTGGAAACGATTGGCGTGTGAGCGCTCGGCCTTTGCCAGTGTTTCAAACCAGTCGGCGATTTCGTCGAATCCTTCATCGCGTGCAGTTTTCGCCATACCCGGGTACATATCGGTGTACTCGTGGGTTTCTCCGGCGATTGAAGCCTTCAGATTATCTTCGGTGTTTCCGATCGGAAGTCCGGTCGCAGGATCACCGGTTTCTTCCAGGTATTCAAGATGACCGTGGGCATGGCCGGTTTCACCTTCGGCGGTAGAGCGGAAAACGGCTGATACATCGTTGAAACCTTCGACATCTGCTTTTGCCGCGAAATACAGGTAACGACGATTGGCCTGTGATTCACCAGCAAAGGCGTCTTTCAGGTTTTGTTCGGTTTGTGATCCTTTTAGGGACATGTTGCCTCCAATTATATGAAATGTGGGATATTGGACGGCGTATAGTAGCAAGCTAACTGCATAAATGAAGTTAATTTTAACAATAGAATTGATTGAGTATAGCTATGATTGGTGAATAAAAAAAGCCATCACTTGGATGGCCCTTTGAAACCTGGTCAGGCTAATTGTCCCGTTTCTTTTTATAGTGCTGCAGCTTGTGTTCGGTTGGGTTTTGCAAGTATAACTCGCGGTTGGTTTCTGACTCGAAATAAATTACCAGGCTATCGTCCTCGTCGCCTTCAATCACGTACGGCATGTCCATCAGTTGTTCAAGTGATTTGCCGGTGATCGGGTCGGTAGTTTCAATGCGATACATCATCAATACCCCCGTTTTGATAGATACCAGAGTATATATATAGACGCTTTATTCAGTTTTTGAAAGCATAAATCGCGAATTTTTTCCGATTAATTATATTTTCACCTGTGAATCAAAAGATTATCCTATCTAGTTGACAATACGGGTAAAATGCCCCCGATAAACCACTGATAGAAGGACGGTAATGAAGAAATTTGATGTTTATGCACTTGGTAATGCACTGGTCGATATCGAGTATCACGCCACGCCTCAGAAGTTGCTGGAACTGGAAATTGACAAAGGCGTTATGACATTAATCGACGAGCAGCGCCAAAACAGCCTGGTCGCACAATTGGGGGAATCGCATGAAAGTATGACATGTGGTGGATCAGCGGCAAATACGATCATCGCGCTGGCGCAAATGGGCGCCCGTACACACTTCGATTGTCGGGTTTCGAGCGATATGACTGGGCAGGTTTTTGCCAGGGATTTACACGATTCGGGAGTGAATTCAAATCTCGATTTTAAACCGCTTCCGCCCGGGGTTACCGGTAAGTGCCTGGTTTTTGTCACACCGGACGCAGATCGTACGATGAATACCTTTCTTGGGGTCAGTGCCGAGCTTGATAGCAGCGATATCGATATCGAAGCCATCAAGCATTCCGAGTACGTCTATCTCGAAGGCTACTTGTCGAGTGACGAGGGCACACGTGATGCCGCGATCGCGGCGCGCCAGATTGCCGAAGCACGAAATATCAAGACTTCATTGACGCTTTCCGATCCGAATATGGTCAAGTTTTTCCGCGACTCACTCGAAGCCATGATTGGCGAACGCGTTGATCTGTTGTTCGCAAATGAAGATGAAGCCATGGAATTGGCCGTGTCCGACAATCTGGACCAGGCGGTTGAGCTGTTCAAGAATATTTCCAGCGGTTTTGCCATCACTCGAGGCAAGCAAGGTGCGCTGGTGTACGACGGTAGTTCGCTTATTGAAATCAAACCACACGAGGTCGAAGCTATCGATACTCTCGGTGCCGGTGACATGTTTGCCGGCGCCTTTCTTTATGGTTTGTCCCAGGGTATGAGCTTCCAGCAGTCCGGTGATCTTGCCGCTTTGGCATCAGCCAAAATTGTCACTCAGTATGGTCCGCGACTGCAGACAAATCAGACGCAACAATTGCTGGCATCATTTAGCGCTGGTAATTAACCCCTTGACGGTTAAAATGTCGCCCTTTTTTCAAATAGATAGCTGTAGCGGAAAACCATTCTAATGACCACGCAACAAACCAAGGACCTGCGCATCATCGGCACCAAGGAAATTCAGACTCCGGAAGCGCTGATGCAAGAGTTACCTCTGTCTGAACAGGCAGCGAATACGGTTACAGAGACGCGCCAGCAAATATATGACGTGCTGGATGGCAAGGACGATCGCCTGGTGATTATTATTGGCCCGTGTTCGATCCACGATACTACCGCCGCGCATGAATACGCCGATCGTCTGAAAAGGCTGATCGATGAGCTCAACGGTGAGTTGATTATCGTCATGAGGGTGTATTTTGAAAAACCGCGTACCACGGTAGGCTGGAAAGGTTTGATCAACGATCCCTGCCTGGATGGCAGTTTTCGCATTAACAAAGGTGTGCGCAAGGCGCGAGAACTCTTGCTCAGCCTCGCGGAAAAGGGTGTCTCAGCGGGACACGAATATCTCGACCTGATCAGCCCTCAATATATCTCCGACCTCGTCAGCTGGGGTGCCATCGGTGCGCGCACTACCGAAAGTCAGGGACATCGTGAGCTGGCCTCCGGTTTGTCTTGTCCAGTCGGCTTTAAAAACGGCACCGATGGTGGTGTGCAGGTCGCTCTCGACGCGATGGGAGCGGCCCAGGGATCGCATCATTTTATTTCGATTACGCTGCAAGGACATTCGGCGATCTTTACTACCGCAGGCAACGAGTACACTCACGTCATTCTGCGTGGTGGCAGTGATCGCCCCAATTTTGACCGCGTCAGTGTCGATAAGACCACCGCAAAACTCAAAGAGAGTGGCTTGAATCCTCGTTTGATGATTGACACCAGTCATGCCAATAGCCAGAAACAGCATCAAAAACAGATCGAAGTGTGTCGCGATATCATCCATCAGATCAAAACTGGCCAGGATAATATTTTCGGCCTGATGATCGAATCTCATTTGGTCGCAGGCCGGCAGGACTACAAGGAAGGTGCCGAGTTGACCTATGGACAAAGTATTACCGATGCCTGTATCGGCTGGGAAGATTCGGAAAAACTGTTGCACGAACTCGCCGAGGCGGTCAAGGCCAAGCGGAAAGCCGGCTAGACGCGGAGTCGAAGCGGCGCTGCGATGCCACGCAAGACAAAACGTAAAAAGCGGCCTTCGGGTTCCCCACGAAAGAGAAGCTATCTGGCCATTTCGATGCTGGTCCTGGTAGTTGGACTGGGTGTTTATCTCGGTTACCTCAACCATCTGATCAACAGCCGTTTTGTGGGTGATACCTGGGCCCTGCCTTCGAGGGTTTTTGCGCGGGCGGCGGAACTGTACCCAGGGCTTCCGCTCAGTGCCGAACAATTGATTTACGAATTGGAATTGTCGAGTTTTCTCGCGGTTTTCGCGGAGCCAATGCCCGGACAGTACCGACAACTCGGTGAGTCCCTTGAACTGCATACACGGCCGTTTGATTTCGGCGACCAGTTACAGCCGGCAAAAACGATACAGGTTTTTTTCGAGCGCGGGCGAATTTCCGCGATCACCGATTCGAGAAATGGCGCGGATTTGCAATTGTTTCGCTTGCCACCGGTCATTCTCGGCAGTTATTACCCCGATAATGATGAAGACCGTTTGTTGCTCAGCGAAGCAGAAGTACCTCAGAGCCTGATCGATGCGCTGATTGCGGTTGAGGATCGTGGTTTTTATGATCATTCGGGTCTGAGCCCAATGGCAATCGCCAGAGCCATGATGGCCAACATCAAGGCCGGTAAGGCAGTGCAGGGTGGCAGCACTTTGACGCAACAGTTGGCAAAGAATCTTTTTTTAACCCCTGAAAAATCCTTATTACGCAAGTTCAATGAAGCCTTCATGGCATTGATCCTGGAATTGCGATTTAGCAAGCGGGCCATAATAACTGCTTATATCAACGAAGTGTTCCTGTTGCAGCAGAAACGGATTGCGATACACGGGTTTGCGCAGGCCAGCCGTATGCTGTTTAAACGCAGTGTCGATAGCCTGCAACCACAACAGCTGGCATTACTGGTCGGTATGGTGAAAGGCCCCTCGCGATACAATCCATTCGCCGCACCGCAGCGTGCCCTGGAACGCCGAAACCTGGTACTCAAGATCATGTACCAACAGGGGCTGTTGACGGAAGATGAATATGCGAGCGCTGTTGAAGCAGCACTTGGAATTGTCAAACGTCTGCCTGGAGTAAATCCCTTTCCTGCTTATCTCGACCTGGTCAAGCGCCAGTTACAATCGAGCTACTCCAGCGATGAACTGGCGCAGCGTGGGCTACGGGTGTTTACCGCATTCGATCCGTTATTGCAACGCAACCTGGAACTGGGCCTGGCTCGAGGATTACAAGGTTTCAATCAACCCGAGCTGCAGGCGGCAGTCGTCATCGCGGATTATCTGAACGGCGATATACAGGCCCTGGTCGGCGACCGCATAACTGACTATCCCGGATTTAACCGGGCGTTAATGGCGCAGCGTCCGATCGGGTCGTTGATCAAACCGCTGTTGCTGTATGGCTTGCTCGAGGAAAACCTGACCCTGGCAAGCAAGATCAAAGACGAACCCATCCGTATTCAGCAGTCAAACGGGAATGTCTGGGAGCCGGGAAACTACGACCGTAAATTGCATGGTGAAATGAGCCTTTACCAGGCCTTTATCCACTCCTATAACCTGCCGTTTGTTCAGCTTGGAATCGGCAAGGGGCTCGAGTCACTGGCCGATAATCTTGCCAAAATCAAATTACTGAAACATGAGGTTGTTTATCCATCGATGCTACTCGGCACGACTTCGATGTCGGCCTACGAAGTGTCACAAATGTACCAGGTGATTGCTAATAATGGATATTTCACTCCACTGACAACGATTCGAAGCGTAGCCGATCAGGACAATCATACCCTGGCGAGGATTCCGCTGGAATCACATAAGCTGTTCGACCAGGCGAGCATGATCCAGGTACAGCGGGCGATGATCGGGGTCGGTGAAAAGGGCACTGCTCGCTATCTCAACCAGCGCTTCGCCGGACGTACGCTGGCCGCAAAAACCGGCACCACCAACGAGCTGCGCGATTCCTGGTTTGCAGGCTTCTCGCAAAGATTACTGGCGGTGGTATGGTTGGGCCGTGATGACAATAGTTCGATCAATCTGACCGGCTCCTCGGGTGCACTACGCGTATGGTCGGAGATCATGGATTTGCAGGGCTTCGAGTCATTCAAGTTAAGCCGGGATGATAATCTGGCCTGGCGCCATATTAATCCCGAGGACGGTGGAATTAGCCGCGAATCCTGCACAAATAGTGTATTGTTACCCTTTCCCAAAGATCGTATTCCTACCACACGTTCCCGATGCCAATAGCCTTGCCAGTTTCTTTGCTGTCCCGTCTGGGGATCTTTTTCGTCATACTGATTTGCGCTGCCTGCAGCGTTCCTGAAGCTCCGAGCAATCGATACCACAGTGATGCCGAAGACAGTCAACTCGAATCAGGGCCGGTCAAGGAATTGCAGAACCAGGCGATTGCCGCGATTAATCAACAGCGATTCCAGCAGGCACGCGATTATTTGCAACGGGCGATTAAGATCCAACCACGAAACGCTTGGAACTGGCACTATCTGGCGCAAACCTACTGGCATGAAGGCCAGTACGACCGGTGCCTGGCGATGCTTGAACGTTCGAGAAGTTACACCAGTTCCGACGATTTACTCAGGGTGGCGAATGACTGGCTCGAGCCGAAGTGCCAGGGTTAGGGTATGGGGGAACTGGCAGCTGAACTGAGCGTCGAGGCGGTATTGGGTGACGATGGTATCATCGGCCAACATATCAGCGATTTCGAATCACGTGCAAGTCAGCTCGGTATGGCGCAGCTCATCGATGAAGCCATTGCACTCGGAGAGTCGCGCGTAATCGAAGCGAGTACCGGTATCGGCAAGTCTTTCGCCTACCTCGTGCCAGCATTCTTGAGCAATGCCAGGGTGGTGATTTCTACCGGTACGCGCAACCTGCAGGACCAACTCTATCAAAAGGATATTCCGTTAATTCGCAAAGCCATCGTCAGCGCAAAAAAGGTCGCGTTACTGAAAGGGCGTAGTAATTACTGTTGTCCACATCGTTTGCATAAGTACCGCAGTGAAGACCGCTTCAAAAGCCGGGAAATGGCAGCAATCTTCAGGGCGATCAGTGCCTGGGCAGATACCAGTGAAAGTGGCGATATTGGTGAATTCGCCGATATCCCTGAAAATGACAGCCTGTGGTACTACGCGACATCAAATGCGGACAATTGCCTGGGTGGCGAATGCCCTGCAATCGATCGTTGCTTCGTGTTGAAGGCGCGCAAGCTCGCAATCGATGCCGACATACTGGTGATCAATCATCACCTTTATTTCTCCGACCTGGCTTTGAAGGAAGATGGCTTTGGTGAACTTTTGCCCGATGCCGATGTGATCATTTTTGATGAAGCCCATCAACTTCCGGATATCGCCGGAA
>JAAESG010000264.1 GCA_024229615.1 Gammaproteobacteria bacterium
AAGTAAGTGCCATTCGGGTTTGAATCCGCTTACGTTTTTCAGTTCAAGGTCGGTGAAATCAGCAATCCGCACGCCAGGCCAGTCGTGGCAATTCAGATCCCACCGGTGCGCGACCTGTCATTGCTGCAGGTCATCTGGGACAGAATCTGGGAGCAGGGCATCGAGTTGGAGTCGCCATCGCACGGTTTGTCCCGTTACTGATAGGCGCGCCACAGCATCGATATCCCTGAAATCATCAGTATGCCGATGATCAGGTATTGAAATCGGGCCTCGCTGATATGGCCACGAATGCGCTGTCCGACTAACAGGCCCAGTGTCACCGGCAAGGTGGCGAAGGCGGAATAGAGCAATAACTGATCGTCCAGTATGCCGTACAGGTACAGGGTGACAGCCCAGGGCAGGACCGCGCTGACGTAGAGAAAGCTGATGGTGCTGACAAACTGGTTCTTGGCGAGCCCGCGGATCGAGATCAGGTAGGTGATCAGCATCGGGCCGAAAAAGGAAGATACGCCGCCGATCAGACCGGAAGCCCCGCCGAACAAAAGTCCGGCGGGTTTTACCATGCGCTCGGGCAGGTGCAGACGAAACCTCGAACCCTGCAGCAGGGCAAAGGCGATCACCGCGACGCCGACCAGGATCAGCAATGTTTTTTCATCGATCACCGAGAGAATTTTTACGCCGACCCAGGTACCGATCAGGATCGCGACAAAGGTGGGCCAGAATTTCGCCACGACTGCACTGCTGCGCTCGGTCTGCGCAAATTGCCACAGATTGGCGACCACCACCGGAATTGCCATGATCGCGATCGCCATCTGCGGCGGTAATACCTGGGCCATCATCGGCACGGTCAATAACGGAGTGCCGACGCCGAGAGCACCCTTGATAAAACCGCCGCAGCCCAGCGCAAAAAAGCACCAGGCGACGGCCCATGGCCCATACTCAGCCAACACGCTCGAATCCTCTGAATAAAGCGCCGCATCTTATCAGCTTGCCGTATTTAGGGAAGCCACCGCTGCCATCTCTGCACTATTGCTCCGTCATCCCCGCCTACGTGGGCATGACGGAGTAGTAGAGCGGGGATGACGTTGATAGGCCAGGCGGGGAAGACTTTAATGGGTCGTTACGGTCAGACGTATCGAGATAACTGATGACCGCCTGCAGGAGGATGTACCAGGTGCTGGTGCCAGAGAAGTTTCAGGCTGGTTTGAAATCGGTAGCGCTGCGAGTAAACTTGCGCCTTCAAAAACCAGATCAGAGCGAATTCATGGCCAAGCCTGCAGTGTCCGCGGTTATCGACGCTAGTGATGAAGAAATAAGCAGCGTCGCACAATTGATCGAACGCGCGCGTGGCGCGATGCATCAATTCAGCGGTGCCGATCAGGCGCGTGTCGACGAGGCCGTGACCGCTGTCGCCTGGTCGCTGTACAAGCCGGAAAATGCGAAACGCCTCGCCGAACAGGCAGTCGACGATACCGGAATCGGTAATGTCGCCGATAAGATTATCAAGAATCAGCGTAAGACTTTCGGCACCCTGCGTGACCTGATGCGTGTGCGTACCGTTGGCATCATCGACAGCGATTCGGGCAATGGCATGGTCAGGTATGGCAAGCCGGTCGGTGTGGTCGCGGCGATCACACCGTCGACCAACCCGGCGGCGACACCTGTGAACAAGTCCATGATGGCGTTGAAAGGCGCTAATGCGATTGTGATCGCACCATCGCCCGCAGGCTGGAGCAGCACCAATGCGACCGTTCAACTGATGCGAGCCGCGCTCACAAAGGTGGGTGCTCCCGAAGACCTGGTGCAGATACTGCCGCAGCCGGTGTCGCGCAACATGACCAAATTACTCATGGAGCAGGCGGATTTGATCGTCGCTACCGGTTCACAGAATAACGTGCGCGCGGCCTATAGCAGTGGCACACCGGCAATCGGTGTCGGTGCCGGCAATGTACCGGTGATCATCGACAGTAGCGCCGACCTCGCCGACGCGGCGCAAAAGATCTGTGCTTCCAAGACTTTCGATAATTCGACCTCCTGTTCCTCCGAAAACTCGTTGGTTATCCTCGACGATGTTTACGAGGATGCCATCACCGCGTTGCAGGGAGCCGGTGCCTATCGCTGCAGCCAGGACGAAAAGAATTTGATCGAAGACAAGCTCTGGGTCAACGGCAACCTCAATCGCGATTTGATCGCGCGGGACGCGAATGTGTTCGCGGCCGGTGTAGGCCTGGCCGACGACGCCCGGCAGGCGCGTTTTTTCCTGGTCGAGGAGGTTTTCGACGCAAATTCCAGATTCACCGATGAAAAGTTATCGTTGGTATTGACGGTGTACCGCGCGCGTGATTTCGATCACGCGGTAGCGCTGGTAACCGATATCCTGAACGTACAGGGCAGAGGGCACTCCTGTGGTATTCACACCGCGGATCAATCTCAGCCGGTGCGACTCGCAGAGGAACTCGACGTAGTGCGCGTGCTCGTCAATCAGGCGCATACCTTCGGTAACGGTGGCAGTTTTAACAATGCGCTCAACTTTACCCTGAGTATGGGTTGCGGCACCTGGGGCGGCAACAGCATCAGCGAAAATCTGAATTACCGTCACTTCATCAACATCACCCACCTGGTCAGGGCTGTCGGCGAAGACAAACCATCGGAAGAAGACCTGTTTGGCGCCTATTTTGCGCGCCACGGAAAAGACTGAACGTGGAAACGGTACGCGCCTGCATTGAGCGACATGCCGATGCCACACCCGAGCACCCGTTCCTGATCGCACCCGAATCGGGGCAGACACTCAGCTTTTCGCAACTGAAGTTGGCGGTGGACGATGTCGGCGTGCAGCTCGACCGACTGGGTCTCTCGCATGCTGCAAAGGTTGCTTTCCTGCTGAACAATGGTTACTGGACTCTGCGCCTGTTTCTCGGGGTGATGGCGAGCAATCGCACCATCGTGCCGCTCAACGCCGTCGCGGGTACGGTACAGCTGGTGCATGTGCTCGATCATTCCGATTCCGAGGTGGTCTTCGTCGCGCCCGAGTACCGTGACAAACTCGATGAGATCATGGCCCAGGTGAAACGCCCGATTCGCGTCATCGAGACTACCGAAGAGGCCGGGCCCGACTGGCCGGCATCGCAGGAAGCGGTCGCAAGTCCGCCACAACCGCAACCGCAAGACATAGCGCTGCTGCTCTACACCTCAGGTTCGACCGGTTTGCCGAAGGGTGCGATGATCAGTCATCGCGCGGTCGTCAGCGGTGGTCGTAACGTCACTGAGGGGCATCAATTGAAAGCCGACGATCGCGCCTTGTGTGTATTGCCGGTGTATCACATCAACGGCGCCATGGTGACGGTTTCGGCGCCGCTTTACAGTGGTGGCAGTGTGGTCATGCCGAAGCGTTTCAGCGCGACGGACTTCTGGCAGCTGGTTGCGGATCATCATTGCACCTGGAGCAGTATCGTGCCGACGATCATCAAGTATCTGCTCGACCGCGCCGACCAGGAGGCCTTCGATTTCGGCAACGATGAGCGGCTCGCGGCCTTCAGATTCGCGCGATCGGCGTCGGCGCCACTGGCCGCGGTTACGCTGCAACAATGGGAGCAGGTGTTCAAGATACCGATGATCGAAACCCTCGGCCTGACTGAAACCGCCGGTACCGTGGCGAGCAATCCGTTACCACCGGCAGCGCGCAAGCCGGGTTCGGTCGGGATACCCTATGGCAACGAAATCATCATAGTCGATGACCACGGAGCAGAATGCCCACCACAGGTTGTCGGTGAGCTGATTATTCGGGGTGGCAACCTGCTCGATCTGTATTACAAGAACCCGCAGGCGACCGAATCTTCGATCAAGGATGGCTGGTTTTACAGTGGGGATCTCGGACGCAAAGACGAGCAGGGTTACATTTTCATCACTGGACGTTCCAAGGAATTGATTATTCGCGGAGGGGAAAACATCGCCCCCCGGGAAATCGATGATGTTCTCTACAGGCACGAAGCGATTCTGGAGGCCGCCGCGGTCGGTGTCGACGATGAAAATTACGGCCAGGAAGTGGTAGCCTGCGTGGTGCTTCGCGACGGTTATCCCTGTAGCGAAGATGAACTCAAGGCGTTTTGCGAAAGCGGGGTCGGCAAGTACAAGGCCCCCAAGATTATTTACTTCTTCGACGACCTGCCGAAGGGACCGTCGGGAAAAATATTACGCTTGCAACTCCCGCGGTTGATCGCAGGCTTGCCTGCGCAAAACAGCTAGCCCGCTCAAACCCGGATCATTACCATCGAAGCTTTGTTGGTAGCGGAAATGTGAATCGGACTTTATCCGGCTTTCGGCGAGTTCTATACCCTCACCCGAAAAAGCGGCTATCTCGTTACCCGGGCTTAGCCGGTGTTTCCCGACCCTTACCCGGGCACTCGAATGCTGGTGAATTTTCGCGACTGCGACCCCGCCGACCCGCAGCGAAAGATTGAAGCGCTCCTCAGCCAGTTCGCGCACCCCGAGCTACCCTGACGGCAGCGTCGAACCCACTGGACGGCAACATCAGCGTGGCGCCATCGCCACCGAAAGCATAGGGAATCCGGCCTTACCTGAATCCCCATGTAGTCAGTGTAGCCGCGAGGGCTTTATTTCGCAGTGGTAAGCGGAGAACTTAAGTTTGACCGGGAATCCGGTTCAGCTTGTATTTGGAGCGCAAGCTCGCCTTCAGAAACAAAGCGATGTAGGCGAAACCCTGTGGTCTGTCCTTGAAACAGACAATCGTGTTGGTGACGCCCGGGTTCGTGTGAACATAGGTATTACCTTCGAAAACAGTGGTTTCGTAACCGCCGTCACCGAGGTTGTTGTCAACCTGACCAATGTTGTTATCCGGAGTCGTGAAGGCGCGGGTTTTTACCGATTCGCTGGTTTTAACGATGACGAAATAATTGAAGCCTTTTTCCAGCGCGGTTTCCGCGCTCTTGAGCAGAGTGAGGTCTATATGCTTATCGTTCGCATTCACGGTACTGCCCCGATATGAAATCAGATAAATATTTTCATCGAGCCGGGTCGTGGAAATTCGCTCGGCGTAGTTTTCCGGCTGCAAGGGTTTTGCGCAGGCGCTTAACAATAGCAGGAGCAGGCTTAGTCGAAGGATTTTCATCGTCATCAGAACGTAGTACCGCCGCCAGGTGTTTACGGAACCAAGATTCTGACACCGTTGGGCGCTGCCGGGTACCGGAATAGTTCAGTTTGCAAAGTTGTTGCGGTTTTTGCTGTGAATTAAGTCTCTGCAAAATCGCTGGCACAGGGTTATTCTAGTCAACAGTTTACCCCTAAGTGCAGAAGTTCCATTTAACCCGGCCAATCACGTCGGGTTTTTTATTGCCTGTAAGTGATTTAATCAGGCCAAATGGTACTCAGGCCGAAATTCATTTCAGATCGAACGATATCAGGGTTTAGTCTTTTTACTTTAGGGTAAGAACCATCAGTTGCCACCCACGGTAATAAATGCCGGTTGCCGAAGCGAGGTAAGACAAGCGGGACTGGGGCGAAGCGTGGGGTTAACCAGGAATTCATTAAGAATTTCCCAGGCACACGGGTTGCTCCGCAACTGCACGTGGCCGTAAGCCGGGAATACAAATAGATGCGAGACGCGAAGTGTCTCCGCGGCCAGCTCGGCCTGTTCCACAGTAGTGGCAGCATCAAGGCCTCCGGCCAAAAGCAGACTGGGGATGTCACTTACCACTGCGTCGCGGTTTCTCGCGTCTGGATTCGTGGGCCAGAAAGCACAAAGCGGATACTCACGATTCCACTCCACGAAATCTCTGAGATAAGGATAGGATTCCGCGCTACCCGCATCCTGCTGTCGATCAATTTGACCTGGATCGTCGTTGCAATTAACTGCAAGATTGGCACCCATGGTATAGCTACTTGGGAAATAACCGTATGCGGCATTTTCAACATGCTGTTTCAAACGCCAGTATTCGCCCTGGGCTACGCCCGAGATGAGGACGGGAAGGTTTGGTAATCTCGCGGTGTGGTACATCTCGGTACGTAAGACCGCTAGAAACATTCGGTGATCGACGTGGGCGTATAGGGGGTCGCCGTTCTTTAGATTCGTGATTTCAATAACGGCAGGTTTTCGCGCCAGTTGTTCCAAAACTCGTAGAAACCGGTTGCGGAGATCAGGATAGGTTGCTGAACAGTCTTCATCCCGTTTACAGGCTTCGAACAGCCTATCGAGAACGGGGCCGAAGGTTCCAGCGTCTCTGCCTACAAATTCAGCCTGTGGCGGGAAAACCGAGTCCAGAATCGCGGCTTCGATATGCTCTGGATGAAGCTTCATGACGGTCAATGCAAGTCGCGTACCGTAGGAGATCCCGTAAAGAACGATGTCTCCCAATTTAAGTGCGCGACGCAGTGCTTCCACATCGGTCGCGCTTTGACGTGTATTGAAGGCGCCAAGTTGGCGACCGGCCGCAAGATGATTCCCTACGCAGGCAGCAAAGGCTGCATATATTCGCGCAGGTACTTTAACCTCGACATCCGGGTTTTTCGATATTGGCCACCAAACAACCGGGCCCGCGAGCGAGGAAGATAACCGGGGAGAGTGAAGAATCGGGCTCGATTGCTCGATAAATGACGACCGGTAACTTTAATTTCTGCCCCCGGGGATTGTCCCAATCCTCCGGCACTTTCAG
>JAAESG010000265.1 GCA_024229615.1 Gammaproteobacteria bacterium
CATAACCAATGGTGGTGAATCAAATGATATCGATTTCGATGGGCAAATGGAAAATCCGAAACAAATACTTTTTATCCCGACTCCTCTACCAACCTCCTGGATCAAAAGCATTTATTTTCATTCTGCCGATGATAAGAAAACCTTTACCGACGACCTTAAAGACCTTGATAATATTTCAGCAAATACCATCCCGCTAAAAATCAATAAGACACTATTGAACTTACTTTCCGCGCATTCAGAAACGGCCTTTTCTTGATTTTATGAAACTGTATCCTATTGTCTTAACAATAATTTATTAGCTGTCGGCTTGCCTGTTAAATCTGCATTTTCGGAACTTGTTCGAGGTATTGGTTCCGAAAACCCACATTATCCATGCTGCTCATCTTTTGGCAATCACGGCTGTGCACTCTTTGCAGAGAAAAAGCATCTTATGATCGATGGCTTCACAAAATAGCTGGAACATCCGTGACAATCGAGCAAGCGTTGAGCGGGTATTTCGTTACGAATCCGCAACGAGACAAGTAACAGAAACACGCGTTTTGTCCACCCCGGATATTTCTGATGGATGCGTGCACAATAGTTTTACCCACTATTGTCGCAGGCATTATTGTTGTGTTTTGGTCAATCGTTTTTTTCGATCGCTCATTGGGTAGCCGTGACGCCGAGGGTATTGAGTTTTTCGTAACTACTCAACCCCTCCTTCACAAGGTGATCAAATCGATATCGCCATAAAGTGTTCCCACACCTCCAGATGCAAACCATTGTCGAATTCTTCTTGACATCATAGTGTCCTGCGACTATTCTGCTGATCCTATATAACCCATGGGATCAATACGAATGAGTTATTTTGGATCGAAGGCGACCGCTGGCTTGTGCCAACCCATCATCGCCATGATGCCGCCGCACGACACCTACATAGAGACGCATCTGGGCGGGGGTGCGATCATGAAGCGCAAACCGCCGGCCCTGCACAACATCGCCATCGACCTGGACCCACGCCCCCTTGCTGACTTCGAATGCGACTACCCTGTGCAGCGGATCAACGGCTGCGCGCACCAGTTTCTGGCCGAGTACGATTATCAGGGTTCCGAGCTGATCTACAGCGATCCGCCCTACCTGCGGCACACCCGCACCTCGGGACGTCGGTATCGCTTCGACTACGAGGAACAGGACCATATCGAGCTGCTTCAACTGCTCAAGACCCTACCCTGCCAGGTCATCCTGTCCGGCTACCGCTCGGCCCTATACGACGATCTGCTTGGCGGGTGGCGCAGTCTGGAACTGCAGGTCATGAACCAGGGCGGCGTACGCACCGAAAAACTCTGGTTCAACTTCACCATCGACCGAGTGCATTGGGCCAGCTATGCGGGCAAGAACTTTACCGACCGGCAACGCATCAAGCGCAAAGCGGCGAACTGGCGAAAGCGTTACCAGGCACTGCCCCGGGCGGAGCGACTGGCCGTGCTGGCGGCCATGATGGCCGTTGAAGTCCAGGAGACGCTCTAGCCATTACACCCCCCTCGATTAACTCAACGGATCATGGCCGGCATCAACAAACAATCCCTCAGGGAAGCATTCGACACTCTAGATACCAAGGTCCAACCGTGTCCCCGTTGTCAGGTGCAAACCAAGAGGCGTTTCCTGGCGGATAGGCAAGGTGCGTGCTGAAAGTGACGACAGCGCGCACGCTGAGACGGCATCAAGTGGGTGCTTTACCCCTGCTTCACGCTATTGGCAAACGCATGGGGCTGCGAGCCATACTCGAGCGTTATGTCTCCTCGCACGGCAATGATCAGGTCCCGGTAGTCGATACCCTGATATTACTCAGTTACAACCTGATCATCGGCAAGGAACCGCTCTACGAGTTACCGGCCTGGGTAGCATCGATCGATCGTC
>JAAESG010000266.1 GCA_024229615.1 Gammaproteobacteria bacterium
ACGCTGGGTCAACTATCGGAAGTTTAAAGCGCTGGGATGAACTTGTAACATGAGATCGGACGCCATCGTTATCGGTGCGGGAATCCATGGTTGCTCGGTTGCACTGCACCTGGCCAGGTCCGGTATCGAGCCGGTTGTATTCGAACAGTCGCACCCGGGCAGACACGCCTCGGGCGTGAATGCAGGGGGCGTCAGAAGGCTGGGGCGGCATTTCTCCGAGATCCCTTTGTCCATCGCCGCGATGAAGCAATGGTGGAATATACGGGATCTGGTTGATGACGATTGCGGATTTGAGCCCAGCGGCCAGGTCAAGGTCGCCGAATCGGAAGAAGAATTCGATTTACTCAAAAGCCGTGTAAAAAAACTCGAGCTGGATGGCTACGAGCATGAGGAAATAATAACGCGAAGTGAACTAAAGGACCGGATTCCGGCAATCTCGGATCACTGCCACGGCGCTATCGTTTGTCAGGGGGACGGACACGCGAATCCGTTCAGAACGGTGCGTGCTTTTTACGCGGCGTCGAAGCGGGCGGGGGCGAGGTTCTTTCGTGACCAGGCGGTCGACAGTATTAAAAGAACGGGGCAGACCTGGAAAGTGACGACCCGCGATTATACCTGTGAAGCGCCTGTGTTGATCAACTGCGCAGGCGCGTGGGGCGATAAGATCGCCGCGCTGCTCGACGAGCAGGTGCCATTAGAGCCGACCGCGCTCATGCTGATGATCCTGGAAAGGCTGCCGCATTTCTGTACCCCGGTGGTTGGCGCTACCCAACGAATGTTTTCTTTTAAACAGTTTAGCAACGGTACCGTTCTTATTGGTGGGGGGCTTCAGGGATACGTCGATATGTCTCGTCAACAGGGCCATGTCGATATCGACGAACTGGCCATCAACGTGAGAACGGCGCGAGATATTTTTCCGTTAATAGGAAAAGCAAGGGTTATGCGTTGCTGGGCCGGCATCGAGGGTGTCACTCCTGATCAGATTCCGGTAATCAGTCCAAGCTCGACTTACCCCGATGTGTATCATGTTTTTGGATTTTCGGGTCATGGGTTCCAGTTGGG
>JAAESG010000267.1 GCA_024229615.1 Gammaproteobacteria bacterium
AAGAAGGGACGCGCGTGGATACAATTGGAGTCGCATTAATCGGATCGGGTTATATCGCCCATTACCATGCCCGCGGTCTTGCGGAACTGCCTGATGTTAAAGTACCGATACTGTGTAGCATCGACGGCAGGGAGGCCGAGGAATTCGCAGACAAATACGGCATTGAGGAGGTCACCGATCAAGTCAACAACCTGCTCGGCCGGGAGGATATTCAAGCTGTGGTTATCGCTGCACCGAATAAGTATCATGCTCCATACGCCGTAGCATGTATGCAAAACGGCAAAGATGTCTTCGTTGAAAAGCCGATGGCCGTTTCTGCAACGCAAGGCAAGGAAATGATTGAATTCGCACGCCAAACCGAACGCATTCTTATGGTCGGTCACATGTGGAGGTTCGATACCGAGGTAAATTATATCCGCGACCTCGTCCAATCGGGAAAGCTGGGCGAAATCCTCAAGACAAAAGGATATGGCATCCACGTCAACTGGGGACCTGCCGGCTGGTTCATCGACAAAGACCTTGCCGGCGGAGGTGCTCTTGCGGATATGGGAGTTCATGCTATCGATACCGTGCGGTATTTATTAGGCGATCCTGAGCCTAAAGAAGTATATGCAAAAATCAGCACATCCTTCGGTGATTATGACGTGGATGACACGGGCATTGTGATGATTACTTGGGATACGGAAGCGGTTTCTATAATTGAAAGTGGCTGGTGGCATCCGCATACCGATGGCCCCGAAGCAGGTACTCAGCTTTTCGGTAAACTCGGGTACGCGAGTCTGTTCCCGACCTTCTGGGAAAAGAAAAAAGGTGAGAAAATCGAAAAGATTGTCCCCGATATTCCCGAACGCAAGGAACATTGCGATCAGGTAATGTACAGCCGCCAGATGAAACATTTTATCGATTGCGTTCGGAACCGCACCGAACCTCTTTCGGGTA
>JAAESG010000268.1 GCA_024229615.1 Gammaproteobacteria bacterium
AGACAGCTTGGACGATGTTGCACAAGTTTCGGAAGGCGATGGTCCGACCAAATCGCACATCACTGGTTGGAGAAGTTGAGGTTGACGAAACGTATGTCGGAGGTCCCAGCAAGGGTGGTAAACGAGGTCGAGGCGCGGACAAGAAATTCATCGTGGTTATTGCAATCGAACTCCATGAACCGAAAGGGTTCGGCCGGATCCGGATGCGCCATGTGCCCGATGTCACTGCGGCCAGCCTCATTCCCTTTATTTGCGATGTCGTCGAAGCTGGCTCGCTTGTCCGTACTGATGGATACATTGCCTACGATTCCCTACCATCGCACGGATATCGGCATGACAAGCTTGTTCTATCGAATAGCGACAGCCCTGCCCACGTGTCGATGCCCGCAGTCCACCTTGTCGCTAGTTTGCTCAAGCGCTGGCTTATGGGAACACACCAGGGTTCCGTTTTTGGCGCGCATTTGCAGGCCTATCTCGATGAATATACGTTCCGTTTTAATCGGCGTAATTCGCGTAGGCGTGGTCTGCTTTTCTACCGCTTACTCCAACAGGTTGTGGTCACCGCTCCGGAATCCTACAAGAAAATCGTCGGCAAGTAGCAAATACAACATGTTTTTCCGGTACAGCTAAGTGGAGACCCCATTAATTAAATAATGCAATACCACGCATCTGATTCGCATACCGACATGGCGGCGAACATCCAGGCAATCGGCGGCTGGCGGCAAATGTTTAACCAAGGGAGTATGCGCCAC
>JAAESG010000269.1 GCA_024229615.1 Gammaproteobacteria bacterium
TGCAAGCTGCGCCTTGATCTGACCCTTTCCTGAAGCCCTGAATACGATATACATTGTCGCCGGGTTAATAGAACCAACGCGGAATCAAAAAAAGAAAGGCCCGCTGAATTGACAGCGGGCCTGGAAGCTCCTATCGAGGAGGTATCGCTTATTATTCAGTTAGATTTGATCAAGCAATGACTGTGCTTCTGATTTCTGATCATCGTTGCCTTCTGACAACACTTCTTCAAGACTACCACGTGCACCCTCGGTATCGCCCATGTCGATAAACGCGCGCGCCAGATCAAGCTTGGTTGATACCTCGTCGACATCGTCAGGCAACATCAGGTCACTGATATCCTCTATATCGGAAATCGAATCAGTAGCCGCGGTAGGTTCCTCGAAGTCACCCGGTGCAAATGTTCCAGTCTTGACGTCGTCGCCATCGTCGACATCAACATCCATTGCGATGGAATCGTCATCATCGGCAACCGACTCGACGATATCGGTCGGTTCGACAAAATCTTCTCCCCCAAAATCAATAATGGAGATATCTGAGGTATCTTGGTCGATATCCAGTTCACTGTCATCGTCCGGCAATTCGAGTTCAGCAGTATCTAGATTGAGTTCAGCAGTATCTAGATTGAGTTCGGCAGTATCAAGATTGAGTTCAGCAGTTGCCAGCGAAGTCTCATCGGTACCCATCATATCGGTATCTTCCATGCCAAGATCGATATCCTCGGTTTCGCCGCCACTCAGATCAGGTACCACTTCGGTGTCTTCGAAATTCGGTGTGACTATTGCAGTGTCGGTGTAACCCGCCTGTTCTTCCGAGGGTGGTGGATTCAGCTCAACGGCATCATCATCTATATCTGGTTCGCTGGTGGTGGAGTCGGTCAGGTCTGGCACAAACGGAATAGCTTCCGGATCACCCATATCGAGACTATCCTCTTCCTCCAGCGCTGCTTCAAACTCGGCACCGAAATCAACCTCGGATATCTCATCTACAGCCGCTGCCTCATCCTCATCGATATCGAATTCCAAAGCGATATCATCAGTCAGTTGCAGTTCAGCGCTATCCGCAGAAACTTCATTATCCCTCGAGAATTCAAGCTCATCACCGATATCATCGGGCAACTCGAGACGTGTATCGTTACTGGGATCGGCCTCGGCTTCAGCCCGTAGATTGGTATCATCGTCATCATCGAGCTCGAAATCGGGTAGATCATCAAGCTGCGGGATTTGCTGAGTTGCTGCAATTTGACCCGCTTCACCCAGAGACGTGGTATCGGTAAAATCACCGCCGGTATCTTCCTCCCCAAGATTGAAATCCGTGGTCGAGAAATTGGTATCGTCATCTTCCGATGCGCCAAGATCAAAATCAGCTTCCTGGGGCTTCGAAATTTCGAGATCGGCTGCACTTAGGCCACTATCCTTGGCGTCGGAGAACAAGGGATTATCTGGTGCCAGTTCATAACCCATAATCTGAACACGATCCCAATAGCTACCTGCCGTATCACCCATCGATTTGAGATTTTCAGCCTCCTTGATAAAGGAATCGGAATTCTTGGTAGCAAAATAGGTATCGAGCAGCTTGGATCGATAGTCCGCACGTTCCGGATTTTCAGTCAAACTATTGTTTAAAAGTTCCTCGGCGTTGTCATAGAGACCATAGGCGAGATAAACATCTACCTCGTTCAGGACATCATCCTGCTCGGCATTAGCAGCCGCAGGAGCCTCGGGTTCCGGCATATCCACGGCGGAAATAATCGCTGTGGCCGCCAGGTCATCTTCAGGCTCGGGCTCGGGCTCCGCTTCTGGTGGAGCGATATCTTCCGCGGTCGGAACCTCTATATCCGTCTCTTCGGGCTCCATACCATCTGCGAGGTGGATCGGGGTTAATTCATCCTCCTCGTCTCCCGCAAACAAATCTTCATCACCGCCTGCAACAATACCGGACTCATCTTCGGATGATCCTTTGCGACGCTTGAGGAATATCAACACAATCAACAGGACCAGCACACCGCCGACGGCAGCCAGGATAATCGGGTCACCGAGAATACCACTCAATGACGGCATCGACGGAATCATCTCGACAATATCCGGTGGCAAAATACCATCGAAAATTGAAGGGGCTCTAACGGGTTCAGTCACGATCACTGGTGCCGGAGGCGGAACCACGGTATCGGCCTCGGATTCATCGGTCATCATTCCATCTGAGCTGGATTCTTCCGTTAAAGTATCTTCAGCGATCTGGTCTTCAACCATTTCGTCGCCACTTGCGGTTTCAGCAGTAGTAGTTCCATCGACGGTCACCTGCTCTTCAGCCTGGGCTGCGGCTTCTTCAGCCAGTAATTCTTCGAGCAAAGCCTCTTCGTCTACTTCGATGGCATCGGTTACTGATTCAGTTGTCACCTGCTCTTCGGGCTCCATGCCTTCTACTGTTTCAGTTGATTCTTCCTGTTGTGCCTGATCGGCCTGCATCTGGGCGAGACTGTCATCTTCAATTTCGACCATCTTCTGCAATTCTTCAACCTTGGAGAGTCTTGCCTGGAGCTCGGAGATACGGGATTCAAGCTCGGTGTTTTCGATGCGCGAAGCTTCCAGTTCTTCTTCGGTTAGAGCGAGCCTGGTACGCAGATCGTCGACGTCACCGGTATCACCGATTCCGCTTGATTCAGTTTCGCCTTCGCCGGGTAGCAACAGGCTTAGTTCACCGCTTTCCTGCAGGGTTTCCCCTTCGGCTGTATCGGAAGAGACTTCCTCTCCCTCACTAGCAACCGCGGGGGATACACCGGAAACACGGGCAACATATTCATCCCATAACCCGTTCTGCAGCAGAACTTCCGCATAGGATTCCTGTTTTCCAATCGTATCAATTTCGTCGGCACCAGGTGCTCTGAGCACGGCACCCACTTTCATGTTGTTGATGTTACCGTCGTTAAAAGCCTCAGGGTTGACTCGCTGGAAGGCCAGCATTACCTGCGCCATACTGTGATCGTCATCCTTGTAGCGAGATGCGATACTCCACAAGGTATCGCCCTTAACGACTAAAACATCACCCTGAGTGATGTTTTGATTGTTGTCGGTTACGCTTTCATCGCCTGATTCGGGTAGAGGGAATACCGGCTCGGGCGTCTCTTCCGCCATCGTCGTATCTTCCGCCATCGCAATGGGTTCGGTAATGGATCCACTCGATTCGGCGGGCTCGCTGGTATCGGTCGTCGTGCTGACACCGGCCTGTTCAACAATTTCACTTACGCTGGCTTCTTCACTGGCAGGTTGTTCAACCGGTTGACTGACAGTTTCGACAGGAGCGGGTTGATCGGCATAAAATGGTGGGTCAAGTAGCACGGTGAATTCACGCAGCACCCTGCCTTTGGACCAGTCGGCTTCAATCAGGAAGTTCAGGAAGGGTTCCTTGATGGAATCTTTGGTGGTGACCAGAATGACGGCTTGATCGCCCTCTTCACTTTTCTTTACTGCAAACCTGAGATCGGTCAAATGGAGTGGTCGAGACAATCCAGCTCGCGTGAAAGCTTCACGTGACGCCAGGCTGACCAGCAGATCATCGATCTCACCGGGACGAGCGGATATCACTTCGATCTCGGCATTTAGCGGCTGGTTCAGGAAGGAATTGACTTCAATCTCGCCCAGACCCAAGGCAAGACTGTTTATTGGCAACAGAGCCGCCAACCATAATGCTACAATTAGTCCCAGATTACGCACGTTTAGTCTCCCAGCTCCCCAACCCAATTTCTTATAAAAAGTGCCCAAAATCCATACACCTACGTTTGCAGTCAGAGAATTTACTTTAAAGAAAGCACATTCACAA
>JAAESG010000270.1 GCA_024229615.1 Gammaproteobacteria bacterium
GTACCGAGCTGGCAACGCACCGCCGTTTCAAAGTCCATACCAACCATGCCGATCGCGGCATCACCCATGATATTGATACAGTTCCAGTCTGGGTTTGCCAGTTTCGCACCTTGCATTAACCCCATACCCATGCCCAGCTGGGTCGTTTTACCCCAACCCATATAGCCATGCGGGACAATAGATTCCCAGAATGGCGTGATCTGATCACGCGGTGAACCGGCATCGTGGGTTAACACTGTTTTGGTCCGATCCACGCTGTGCATCAAGTCCCATATCACACGGTAAGGAGAAATGGGCGATTCATCTGAAGTCAACAAAGGCAGCCATTTTTCCATAAATGCCTGTTTCAGCCCGACGATCTCTTCAATAACGCTCTTTTTATCAGAACAGCCTTCGCTACCACAACGACGCCTGGTCGCTTCAACCATTGCCGCAATGCTTGGCCTTGCATCGCCAATGGCAGCGAAATCAATCGGGTAATCCTTGGATATATCGCCTTCCCAATTGGTTAACTGCGCGAAGGTTTTTCCATGAACTGGAATCGGGGTAATGTAATCCGAGTGGGTAAAACTGGTGCCCAATCCCAACACCAGATCCGACTTTCCGAGGAAATAATTCACTGCATCGGAGCGCGCCCCACCGGCACAACCGAGCGAGAGTGGATGATCTTCCGGAAAACAGCTCTTGCCGTTCAGGGTGGATATGACCGGTGTTCCGGTGAGTTCCGCCAGGGCCAGCAATTCGTCCCAGGCCTGGGCGTAGAGTATGCCCTGACCGGCAAGAATCACGGGGTTTTCAGCTCCCAGCAGCATATCGACCAGTTTCTCGATATCGTCGCCAGCAGCCACCGGGCGCGAGCGCCGTTGGATCTTATAACTATCTAACAAAGCAGGATCGACTTCCTCGGTGAATATATCGATCGGCACTTCCAGTGTCACCGGACCGGGACGTCCATTTCTCAACAGCGCAAAGGCGTTTTGCATCATTTGCGGAATGCGATCAGCCTGATAAACCATCTCACACCATTTATTGATGAGCTGCATGTTACGCGCCGCGCTGAAATTTGGCGCCACACCCTGTTGAGCGCGCGAATAGCCACCCGGCATATGCAATACCGGTACGTTGTCGGCATAGCACTGAGCCACTGCACCAACCGCATTTTCCGAACCGGGGCCATACTGCACCGTGCTACAGCACATTCTCTGGCCACCGGTCATGCGTGCGAAACCATCAGCAATATGCAGGGCGTGGCGCTCCTGGCGCACGATCAGCGGACGGATACCGACCCTGGCTGCTGAGTCGATAATGTCACTGTGAGGAAATGCGGGTACATACTCCACGCCTTCCTTTTTTAAAATACTGGCAATTA
>JAAESG010000271.1 GCA_024229615.1 Gammaproteobacteria bacterium
AAAGCGGTTGAAATAAACGGCCGTTTCTGGATTGATATAGATGATTCGGCCGCTTTCAGTCGTGCCGAGAATGCCATTTTGACCAATTTGAAGGCCAAATCCAATGATGGACCGGTGTCGCGTTATATCAACCGGCCCTTATCGGTGAGGATTTCCCGTCGACTGGTGAACCACCGCATCACGCCCAATCAAATATCCCTGTTCTCATTTCTATGCTCCGTGCTGGCCGCCGGCCTGTTTGCACTTGATGGTTATTTGGCGCTTTTGCTGGGCGGGTTGGTGGCACAATTCGCCTCGATCGTAGACGGCTGCGACGGCGAAGTGGCCAGGCTCACACATCAAAGCAGTCCCTACGGCGGATGGTTTGATGCGGTACTGGATCGCTATGCCGACGCCTTCCTGCTTTTCGGTCTCATGTGGCACGCCTACGCCAATAGAACGGATGACCTGATCCTGTTGTTCGGATTTTTAGCGATTATCGGCTCCTTTATGTTGAGCTATACGGCCGACAAACACGACAGCCTCATGCGAGACCGGATCAGTCATGGCAAAGGATTGCGTCTGGGTCGCGATATCCGTGTCTTTCTGATATTTCTCGGCGCCGTATTCAACCAGGCGTATTTAACTCTGGTTGTGATTGCCGCTGTGATGAACATAGAAACCATACGCC
>JAAESG010000272.1 GCA_024229615.1 Gammaproteobacteria bacterium
TCCTTTTCGTGCTCCACATCATTCGAGTTCAATGGCGGCACTGGTAGGTGGTGGCTCTGTACCTCGGCCCGGCGAGATCTCTTTGGCGCACAATGGCCTACTGTTTCTTGATGAGATGCCCGAGTTTGAGCGCAAGGTGCTTGATTCATTGCGTGAGCCGCTGGAGTCGGGTGAAATCATTATCTCTCGGGTGGCAGGCAAAACTCGCTTTCCTGCGCGCTTCCAATTAATCGGAGCATTGAACCCTAGCCCGACTGGTTACTATGAGGGTAATCAAGCACGCGCTAACCCGCAGATTATATTGCGCTACCTCAATCGGCTATCTGGACCATTGTTGGATGGATTCGATATGTGGTTAGAGATCCCACTTCTGCCTAAAGGAACGCTTGCTGAAGGTGGTGATCGCGGCGAAACCACCCAAGTCGTGAAGCAAAGGGTTAAACAGGCTCGTCAAACCATGTTGTCTAGGAACCATAAATCGAATGCACTGCTCGGTAGTCGAGAAATTGAAAAGTACTGTCCACTGCGA
>JAAESG010000273.1 GCA_024229615.1 Gammaproteobacteria bacterium
CAATACTCGATGGCAACCCGATTATGCTTCACAAAACTCTTGACATTTAACACAGTTGCTTTTCCCTAAAGTCCACGGTTATTGAACAGCCGTTCGCCTCGCGTTTTGCCCTGATCGCTGCGAAAACTTGCTGAATTCTATCGCCCTGGCTTGAATATTTCCCTACTCTACATCCATTTCAAGCCAATTCTTGCCCTCAGGCCAACAGATACCCTGACGCTTCCGCTTGGGTGGCCGCAGTTTGAGTTGAATGGTCGGTTTCTTTAGGGTCAGTCGAACCAGCCAGCTTGCGGCGGTGCCCGGCTTTCTGGCAATAGGCCCGTTCCTGCTGAAGCAACTGTTTCATTCAGGTGGATAAGTATCTTCTCGATGACCACCAGATCTTCAATGCAGGCGATCACTTTGACGGCGCCGCCGCATTCACGGCACGTTTCGATGTCGATATTGAAAACCCGCTTCAATCGCTGGGCCCAGGTCATCGATGCGCGGCGTTCGGCGGGCGTTTGGTCTGGCGGCTC
>JAAESG010000274.1 GCA_024229615.1 Gammaproteobacteria bacterium
ATTCATGACATCGTGCACATGCGGCTCGGCCTCGCTCGGCGCTAAACCGGTGCCGGCAACGAGTGCGCGCGTCAGGTTCGAATGGCAACAATGATGATAATCGACGCCCTTGAGCATGTGGTTGGTGTAGGGATCACAACGAGTACCGATGACATCGTGCACACCGGCGCCATCATCGTCCCAACCATACCAGTCGAGCGTATCATGAGTTATCGTGGCCATCGGCCGCAGCCCGGGCAATGTACTCCACAGGCGGTCGCCACTGCTGACATGGGTGGCGTGAAGTTGGCGTGTCTTACCGCTGAAAAAGCGTTCGCCAAGATCGTGCGTATTCCACAGGTTGAGGTCGCCGACCTGCGGGCCCTCGACACTGACAATGCGAAAGAACGATCCCGCCGGTATCTCGAAACTTCGCCCGTCACGCGGTGGCACTATCACCTCGGAAACTTTTTTCTTGGTCTCGCTTGCACGCCGGTACAGTGCCAGGTTTGACGCAGGTAACTGGTCTACCTCGTAACAAACCAGGGGCGCTGCCGCGCGTCGACTCGCCGCATCCGCGGGTATTTTTCTAATGCTTGCTTCTGACATGTTCGTGGCCTCGAAATTCTAGGGGGGCTCTGTGTAGGTCATCCCCGGATCGAGCGGTCCGCGCAGGTTTCGGGGCGGGCTCTGAACTTGACAGAGCACGAAATCCACAAAATGCGATTCTACATTTTCCTTTACAGTCGGGATAGACTCAAACACCGATTCTACAATCACCGACTCGGGTTTGCGCTTTAAATCGGCAAGCGGATCATTTTTATTTCGCTTCGATAGTCCCCTGCAATTTAAGTGCGCGGTCCTTGATGGTCTTCCAGGTGGGTGGATAGTATTGCAGAAACAGCAACAGGGCACCGATTTCTCGAACATGGCCGCATCGAATTCGCCCTGCTCCACGAGCACGGCTGCGAGATCGGCACCGGTCATGGGGACAGGTGTCAAGGCGGAACCGACACCATAAAACACGGTGTCAATTTGCCAATGTCGATGCCCACACCCTTGGAGATGTCGGCATCAGCGCGACCAACCGATTCATCGAGGCCAACAACCCATTCTGGGAGGAATAGATATGCACAACGCGGCAATAGATATCACCCG
>JAAESG010000275.1 GCA_024229615.1 Gammaproteobacteria bacterium
GTCGTCGCAGTAGAAGGGTGGTGAGAAATGCGGACTAGCACTGTGCCTGGGTCAGATTTTTATTGAGACGCTTTCCATGCTTATAACCCTTCCAGTAGGCTGACTTAACTTCCTCACGGTATTCCACGGGGATAGACTCAAGATACTCATTGTAATCGCGATTAAAAACCGCCTCATCCTGGCAAAACTTGCGTTTGTAGGCGAGCTGACCACTAATTTCAGCAACTCGCAGATGGCGTAATTTGGGTTCCTCGACCTCGACCACTTCCTCTTCTACTTCTTCAACCCTGGGGTCAACCTTCGCCTTGCTCGGATCTTCGACGACATTGGCATCGGCGGGTTTTTCACTGCGCACTCGCGATGCCGTCAAACGCAGGCACTCGTCTTCGGACAGCAGCAGGGTTTCTTCCTTGCTTTTATCGAAACCTTCCTGAAAAGCATCGCGCATCGGGTCGCGGCTATCTTCCGGCATCAATTGCACCCGTTGAGTAAACTCCGCAAGCACGCTGGCTTCACCACACTGCAGGCGTGAATAGCTCAGTGTACCGAGGGTTCGAGACAGGTTGACGATAGTACTGGTCGCATTTTCGAGCACCGCGGGATCAGCTTCGCTACCATCATCGGTGGCTTGCTGATCCAGCTCGGTGATGGCCTTGTCGATAATTTCCATAATCGAGTTCAAGCCCTGATCCAGCAACTCGGCACGACTCGCGAAAGACAGACTCGAGATGATAAATAGGGCTAGCAGTAATTTTAGAAATTTCATGATGTTACCGTAGTCTGCTGATATACAGGATTAAAGCATGGATCTGCCACTTCATCCACTATCGAAACCACTGCATTTTTGCGCTGGGTCACAATTTCGAGGATAATGCCGCGTCTTTCGTCACCGTGCGACTGGATGGATTCACCCATGCGCCTATTTTTTGGCTCTGACCTACACTGTATACGCTTGCAAGCCGTGTCCCATTTACCACCTCTAATACCCCTGTCGAGGTTGGTCAGCGCAACGGGAAGCGGGGCTTCTCGGTTCGGCTGCGTTTTTGCGTACAGGGTGCTCCAGGGATGAGTGCTGACCCGCCGAAAGTTGGTTTCGTCAGCCTAGGTTGCCCTAAAGCAACCGTTGATTCGGAACAGGTATTGACCCAATTGCGCGCGGAAGGCTACGTAATCGTGCCCGACTTCGATAGCGCAGACATGGTCATCATCAATACCTGTGGGTTTATCGATGCCGCGGTCGAGGAATCGCTCGCTACCATCGATGAAGCGCTGCACGACAATGGTCGCGTTATCGTTACCGGCTGCCTTGGCGCAAAATCTGAAATGATCAATACCCGCTTCCCGCAGCTACTCGCAGTTACCGGCCCACATGCCAAAGAGGAAGTCATGCACGCAGTTCATCAACATTTACCGGCCGCGCATGATCCATTCCTCGACCTGCTACCCAAACAGGGAATACGCCTGACTCCGCGTCATTATGCTTACCTTAAAATTTCCGAGGGCTGTAATCATCGTTGCAGCTTCTGCATTATTCCATCACTGCGTGGTGACCTGGTGAGTAGACCCATCGACGAAGTCATGGATGAGGCACAAGTTCTGGTCGAGGCCGGAACCCGTGAAATACTCGTGATATCGCAAGACACCAGCGCTTATGGTGTGGACTGTAAATATGCAACCCGTTTCTGGCAGGGGCAGGCCCTGCAAACCCGATTTCTCGATCTGACGCGGGCTCTCGGACAGCTCGGAGTATGGGTTCGCCTGCACTATGTTTACCCTTATCCGCACGTCGATGACGTCATTCCAATCATGGCGGATGGCGGCGTTCTGCCTTATCTCGACATACCGTTTCAACATGCCAGCAAGAAGATACTAAAGGCGATGAATCGCCCGGGAAATCGCGATCACGTGCTGGAGCGAATCGCCAAATGGCGTAATATCTGCCCCGAACTGGTGATTCGCAGTACCTTTATCGTTGGTTTTCCCGGCGAAACCGATGCTGATTTTGGGGAATTACTCGAGTTTCTCGAAGTCGCTCAGCTCGATCGAGTCGGCTGTTTTACTTATTCTGCGGTGGATGGAGCGCGCGCAAACGACTTATCGGACCCGATACCCGAAGTCCTCAAGCAGGAACGATATGACCGTTTCATGCAGAAGCAGCAGGCCATCAGCGCATCAAAACTACGCCAGCGTATCGGTCAGCAAATGACCGTACTGGTGGAAACCAGGAATGAGCAGGGCTATCTGGGACGTAGTTATGCCGATGCACCGGACATCGATGGACTGGTACAAATTATTACCCCGGAAGAGCTTAATCAGGGGGAATTTTGTGCGGTCACGATAAGTGACGCCGACGAGTACGATCTTTACGCCTCACCCAGCAGGTAAACATTGTCGTCCTGAACCCTGATCACCACAGATTGCAGGCTTTTCCCCTGACAAGGACCGGAAACGCATAATCCACTATCGATCAGGAATCGAGCATCGTGTACCGCGCACTGAATCAATGCGCCTTCGATATCGAGAAACTGGTGGTCAACCCAATCCAGCGGAGAACCGGTATGCGGACAGCTATTGCGATAGGCAAAACACTCACCATCACGCCTCACCACAAAGCCCTCAAGCGAGTTTTCATCGGCTTCCAACGAAAATCCGTAAGAACCAGGGTCAGAGAGGCGATCTAGTGGGCAAATAAAGGTCAATTTTTCCATATTAGCGCTTATAAATTCGTGTTCCCAGCCGATAACAATTATGCCGCCTTCGATCGGCATACTGTTGTTTAGCCCCGCTTCGGCGGGGTGAAAAGCGAGGATAATGGCTTGAATCTACGCAAGATTGATGAAAATACCGACTGGAAGTCGAAATATCAAGATGTTCTCAATGATCTTGAAGCGCATGAGTTCGAGTGGAGCAAACTGGAAGATCTGTTGCGCAAAACCATTGGCCGTCTGTGCATTGCCGGACGAGGCCTGGATTCCCGTCTCGACAAGCAGCTGCGCATCATCCAGGAACTGTCGCGCGAAAAACGTGACGAAAAACTGACGCAGGCGCTCGCTAATCTTGCCGAAGTGGTGGCTTCACTCGACGATACTCTGATCGGCGGTATCAAACAGCGTCGTTCAGACCCGATTATGCTGATGCTCGAACTGTTGCAAAATATCCACTTCAACGGCTCGCAGCGGTCCCAGCTCAAGGAAATCTGCTCGGAACTGCTCATTTCTGTCGCCAACGGCCAGGACCGCGATTCACTCAGTGTCTATATCCAGAAACTGTCGGCACTGATAAACGAGAACTTTGATAACATCAACAGTGACAACAAATCAGCCAGGATTGTGCTGCAATTACTCGAACTGCTTGATCTAGGTGAGCCCCAGGGTAAGGAAATTCGAGATCAGTTTCGGGATACCCACGAATTTCACGAGCAGGAACTGATGCGGCTCGCCGAAAATATCAACGCACACATAGGCGTTTCAGCCGAAAGCTCTTCGATCGACCAGGTCATGACTACGCTGCTCGAACGTCTCGCCATCCTACAGGGCGCGAACAGTGATGCGCAGGAAATCCAGACCCGGGTCCACGAAGGCATCGACTCGGAGCAATGGCCCGATACTTTGAACGAAATCGTCAATTCTATATCCGATTCGCTAAAAAAACTCGAGCAAGAAAAACGCGAGCTGGAAGGCTTCATCGTCAATGTCACCGAACAGCTCGGTGAAATAACCAGCGCCATCTCCGAAGGCCACAGGGACCACCAGTCGGATCACGAAGATACACTGGGCTTGCAGGATTTTATCCAGCAAGGGATTGGCCTGATTCAGAATAATGTCCAGGCGACGTCCGATTTACAGGAACTGAAGCTGGAAGTTTCGAAAAACATCACCGAGCTTCGCGATGGCGTCGACGACTATACGGAGCGTTTTAACGAACGCCACGAGGCAACCGAGGAGCGCAATATCAAACTCACTCGACAACTTTCGCAAATGGAACAGGAAACCCAGACGCTGCAGGTCATGCTTAAGGAAAATCGCACCAAGTTACTCTATGACGCCTTGACCGGCGTCTATAGCCGCTTGGCTTACGAAGAACGCATCTCACAGGAACTCGCGCGCTGGACTCGATATCAGACAGGGTTCAGTTATGTCATTCTCGACATCGATCATTTCAAACGAATCAACGATACCTACGGGCACAACGCAGGTGACAAGGCATTAAAAATCGTCGCCCAAATGATGCAAAAATACATACGCAAATCCGACTACGTATTTCGTATCGGCGGTGAAGAATTTGTACTGTTACTGACCAATACTTCAGCCGAAAACGCCGCCATCATGACCGAAAAAATGCGTGCTGGAATCACAGCCGGCAGCTTTCATTTCAAGGGCGAGCCGGTCAACCTAACACTGTCAGCGGGTATTACCGAAACCCGCACGGACGACGATGCCGAATCTGTTTACGAGCGTGCCGACAAGGCCTTGTACAAGGCTAAAAACTCGGGACGCGATTGTCAGTTTATTGCCGACTAGGCAAGTTCGGAGGGTGTTTTTGCAACAATAGTCAGTGCATGTAATTCACCCGAAGTGATTGCATCATTGACACTGGCGTAAACCAGCTTGTGACGCTTTATCGGCGTCAGTCCGGCGAAGGCTTCGCTGGTGACCCGGGCGACAAATTTGCCCTCGCCACCGCTGATTTCTACTGTCGCGTCAGGCATATGTGTAGTAATTAACTGCTGAATCTGTTCGGGAGTCATAGCTTTGGATTTAAGGGGAAACAATTGATAGAACTATATTACAAGAGGTCACAGGAATAACCATGCAAAGACTAATTTTATATTCGATGATCATGATGCTGGGCCTGGTGCAGGCTCAGGCCGCCGATGAGGAAGCGCCGGCACCTGCCAGCTCAGCTTACATTTCGCTAGGCGACCCGATGGTGCTGAATCTGAGCGGCACCAAGCGCCTGACCTTCCTGCAACTCAGTGCCGATGTTCTAATCAGCGACGATGATGCGGAAGAAACCATCAAAACTCATGTGCCAGCGATTCGGCATATTTTGATCATGCTGTTGAGCGAACAAAAGGCGGGGGATATCAAATCGCCCACCCGACGCGAGGAAATTCGACAGCAGGTAACCATACAGGCAAAGGCCCTGATTGCCGACCTGTCCGGCAGCGAAGACATCAGCGATATCCTGTTTTCCAGCATACTGGTCCAGTAAAGGCCTCGATCAAGCAGAAAGCTCCGGAATGTGAATCGACCGCTTGATACTGTCGCTGTGCGGCTCGGGCCCGTTTTGAGCCTGCGGAGATCATCTATGCCCGAAAGCGGTATATTTACAGGTTGATGAACGTTGTCAGGGTACGTGATTGCTCGCCCCAAACGCGATCCTAAGTTCTCCATTACTGGATCCCAAGTTACCGGCTATGAGAATATCTGGCCGATTGTCACCGTCTATCTCACCGACAGCGAATCCAAACCCGAAATCATTTGATACCGGGAGTATCGCCACATCGTCGATACCGCCCAGGCCGTCACCCGTCAGTACGTTGACCGCATAAGTATCCCCACGGTAAACAAAGTCCTGATGGCCGTCTTCATCAAAGTCATAAATCGCAATATTGGACATGGATAAATTCGCAGCATCAAACCGACTCAGTGTATCGAAGCTACCATCCCCATTACCGAGAATCGTGGCGAAACCAATACCGACATTAGTTATCACGGATGGTGGCAAATTAGGTTGAGTCCCCATTTTGAAGGACATGACTATATCGATGTCATTGTCACCATTAATATCGCCAACACCCAACGCTCCCCGGCCCGGCACTATCAGCGTGGTGCTGGAATTGTAGTTACCCCCGCTATCTCCCATTAACACGGTCAGCTCAGAATTGCCATTGACATCGAAAAGCTCGCTGAAATAAACCAGGTCGTCTATGCCATCGGCGTTGAAATCACCCACCCCCAGCGGCACAATTTCGGTAGGTGAACTGGCAGAGTACCCCTCGGTAAATCCACCCATACCATCTCCGTGCATAATCTTCACCATCGCATTGGGCAGTGCCTTGATCGCTGCAATGTCCCGTTTTCCATCCTTATTGAAATCACCACCTGTAATATTGGTCGCACTGAAGGCCAATGTGGTCATCGAGCTATAGCTCCCGCTTCCATCGCCTTGAACGATTACATTGTAACTGGCGACATCGCTATGGGTATCGCCATTATATTCTCCAATAACAGGAACACTGTTACAGAAGGCAAATGCATTGGCCGAGGTCTGACCGGTCAGGTTTCCGGTGCCATCGTTAAGATAGGCACGTATCGAACCATTACACAGACCAACGACAACATCCGGAGTTGTGTCAGCATCAACGTTGCCAACAGTAACACCTGCAGCACGCGTTGAAAAACTCGCTTCCTGGATTGTACTCAGGTTGAAACCCGCCAATGAGACGCTCTCAACATCGACCACCTGATAGATCGTATCGGCCGCTAATTCGCCATCGTCGACGACGAGACTAAACAGGTAACGGCCGACAGCATCGGCAGTAAGGAAAAGATCCGAAACCGACGTGTCGGCAATCGATATATTGCTGCCTTCCGGTTTGGATAAGATGGCCCAGTGATAGCTTAAAGCATCGCCATCGGGATCATTGGCACTGATATCGAGGAGAAAACCGGACCCAACGACGGCCGTAGATGGGCCGATTACGGTCACCGAAGGTTCTCGATTGGCGGGTTCTATCGGGCAAGTGCTGGAACAAATCGGATAGGAATAAAATCCGCCGCCAGGGCCGATGACATACACCGATGTGACGGTACAAACAGTGCCACAACTGGCCCCGGAGCCACCACTGGAACCACTTCCGCCGCCGGAACCACCTCCACCACCGCAGGCGCCAAGAAAACACGATATTACAAGAATTGTTAGTATCGCTAGCCAGCGTCTGATCTGTGCCGGTGTGCCCAAGGTATTCTTCCCATCCTCCTTTCCCGATAAGATTACCCCATGTGCCTGAGGGAAGAAAGCTTCAATATATTTACGCTTCGGGCACTGCGGCCACAAACCGGGCTTCCCCGGTAGCCAGCCGTACGCATAATTTGAACCCTGGACAGGGCATCGACAAAACTGAATCGGGTCCAGTCCAATGTCAGTACCCGCATTAAACAGCTGGAACAACAATTGGATAAAGACCTGTTCCATCGTCATAACAGAGGCTTTACTCTGACGCCCGACGGTCACCTGTTGCTGGAATATACGGAGCGTTTTCTTCAATTGTCGATAGAGACCAACGAAGCGCTAAAGGCAAACAAGCCGAGTGGAAGTTTTCGAATAGGAGCCATGGAAAGCACCGCAGCCGCTCGACTACCCGAGATTCTTTCCCACTATCACCAACACTATCCAGAGGTTCAAATTGAATTGATAACAGACACAGCCGGGGGCTTGATGAGGCGCCTGATAAACTATGATATTGAAGTCGCCTTTAGCGCCGCACCGATTGATTTTGACTCGGTCGACACACAGCCCGTATTTGACGAACGCCTGATTCTGATTGCACCACTATCGTTTCCAACATTGGAGAATATCCAGGAAATGAGTGGCAAGACTGTAGTTGCATTTGAAGCGGGTTGTGCCTATCGCCGCTATCTTGAGCAATGGATGCTGGAGGCGGGAATAGTACCGGGTAGAGTCATGGCGGTAAGTTCGTATCTCGCTATTATCGCCACGGTCTCTGCGGGAACGGGATATGCCGTGATTCCGCAGTCTGTTCTGGATATGGTCTCCACCAAAGGCAAATTCCATTGCTATGACCTGCCAGACAATATCTCTCAAATTAAAACCCTGCTGGCGTGGCGCTCAGATTTCAGGTCAGCAAAACTGGATGCACTTAAAAAACTGTTGCCCGTCGGTTAGGCTCGAGAGAATCCGGCATAGCTTGCAGATTGTTGGCGATAGCAGGCCTGCAGTGCGCTTATATTTTTTTGCAGGTAAAATCCGTAAGCTTAAGTTTGAATTAACGCCCTCAGCTAATCACTGTCGCAGCACAGGCAAAACCAAAAGCGGGAAACGATCAAATGAATACGCCCATTTATCTCGACTACAACGCCACCACTCCGGTTGACCCCGGGGTTGCAGATGCGATCGAACCCTATTTAAGACAGCACTTTGGTAATCCTTCATCCAGTCATGTATACGGTCGGAATGCGCATCGGGCGGTGCAACTGGCACGCGAGAAAGTAGCGACTCTGATCGGTGCTCAAGCAAACGAGATCGTCTTTACCGGTTGCGCTACCGAGGCCAACAATCTGGCCATCGTTGGTGCAGCCCGGGCGCTGCGGGTCCACGGGCGGCATGTCATCACCAGCGCGGTCGAACACCCGGCCGTAGAGCAGACTTTCCACCGCCTGGGTGAGGATGGCTGGGAAGTATCCGTACTTCCAGTGGATGAATATGGTCAGGTCGATCCCGCTCGGCTCGCCAATACACTGCGCGACGATACGGTTCTGGTCTCCGTCATGCATGCCAACAACGAGGTCGGCACAATTCAGCCTATCAGGGAGATTGCGTCTATCACTCGTCCACGA
>JAAESG010000276.1 GCA_024229615.1 Gammaproteobacteria bacterium
GATGGAATTGGCCCTGAAATTATCGCCGAGGCAGTTAAGACGATTGAATGTTTACAGCAGGATTTTGGCCTCGACGCCGAACTCGAGTATGCGGCCATAGGTGGAGCTGGTTACGATCAATCGGGTAAACCATTACCCGATGAAACCCTGGCGATTTGCAAGTCGGCGGATGCGGTGCTTTTTGGGGCTATCGGTGGCCCGCAATACGATACTCTGGAGCGTGAATCACGCCCCGAAAAAGGTTTGTTGAACCTGCGATCGTCTATGGCTCTGTTTTCCAATCTGCGTCCGGCGATACTCTACTCGCAGCTGGCCGACGCCTCTAGCCTGAAACCCGAACTGGTTGCCGGCCTCGATATTCTGATTGTGCGTGAGTTGACCGGCGGTATTTATTTTGGCCAGCCGCGTGGCATTCGCAAATTGGACAATGGCGAACGTCAGGGTTTTAACACGCTGGTTTATGCGGAGCACGAAATAGAGCGTATCGCCCGTTCAGCCTTCGATATAGCGATGCTACGTGAGCGCAGGCTATGTTCGGTTGACAAGGCCAATGTACTCGAGGTTTCCGAGCTCTGGCGTGAAGTGGTGGATCGAGTGGCAGAGGGTTACCCCGAGGTCGAGCTGAGCCACATGTATGTCGATAACGCCTCTATGCAGCTGGTGCGTGAGCCAAAACAATTCGATGTCATTGTCACCACTAATTTGTTCGGCGATATTTTGTCGGACACGGCAGCAATGTTAACTGGTTCAATTGGTATGTTGCCATCGGCTTCACTCGATGAAGACGGTAAAGGACTGTATGAACCGGTGCATGGCTCGGCACCCGATATCGTTGGCAAGGGTATCGCTAATCCTCTCGCAACAATACTTTCGTTGGCAATGATGTTGCGTTATAGCCTGCAGCATGCAGAACTGGCTGATCTGATCGAAAACGCGGTCAGCAGGGTGCTCGATCAGGGTTTGCGTACTGCCGACATCGCTGCTTCCGGCGACAGCGTAAGTACGTCCGAAATGGGTGACGCGGTCGTGGTGGCGCTGCGCTCGCTCGCCCGATTGTGATTTTATGGAGAACAACATGAACAGAGTTGGATTTGTCGGTTGGCGTGGAATGGTCGGTTCGGTATTGATGCAGCGTATGCTCGCCGAAAGTGATTTTGCAAATATCGACGAGCCGGTGTTTTTTACCACTTCTCAAGCGGGTCAGTCCGGGCCTGATATCGGAAGGGAGGTTCCACCATTGCAGGATGCCACTGATTTCGGGCAGTTGAAATCGATGGACGTGATTGTCACCTGCCAGGGTGGCGACTACACGAAACAGGTACACGCTGACCTGCGCGGCAGTGGCTGGAAGGGCTATTGGATAGATGCTGCTTCAAGCCTGCGTATGAACGATCAAAGCATTATCATTCTCGACCCGGTCAATCGCTCGGTAATCGACGATGCACTCGCCACGGGATACAGGGATTTCATCGGTGGCAACTGTACCGTCAGTCTGATGATGATGGCCATGGGCGGTTTGTTTGAACACGATCTGGTCGAGTGGATCAGTGCGATGACTTACCAGGCCGCCTCGGGTGGTGGCGCTCGACACATGCGTGAGTTGATTGCCGGTATGGGGAGCCTGTATCAGAGCGTCGCCGAATTGCTGGATGATCCTTCTTCTGCCATTCTCGAAATCGATCGTCTGGTAACCGAGCAAATGCGCGCCTCGAGTTTTCCCAGTGAGCAATTCGGTGCACCACTGGCTGGAAGCCTGATCCCGTGGATCGATGCCCAACTTGACAATGGTCAGAGCAGGGAAGAATGGAAGGCAGAGGCGGAGGCCAATAAGATTCTGGGGCGTACCGAGGACAGGATTCCCGTCGATGGTTTGTGCGTTCGCGTTGGTGCCATGCGCTGCCATTCTCAGGCGTTAACCGTCAAGCTCAAACAGAATGTCCCACTTGATGAGATTGAGCAAATGCTCGCGGCATCGAACGACTGGGTGCAGGTGCTGGCAAATGACAAGCAGGTTACTACGGACTCGCTTTCTCCTGCCGCGGTTACCGGATCACTGGATGTCCCGGTGGGCCGATTACGTAAACTTAGCATGGGTGAGGAGTATCTCGCCGCATTTACGGTTGGGGATCAGTTGTTATGGGGAGCGGCGGAACCACTGCGACGTATGTTAAAGATATTGAAGGAACATTAGTGCTCCTTCAAGGTGATATGGACGGATTCAGAGCTACCCAGATGATACAAGTCAAGGCGCAGCCCGCAGGAAATGGCATGCCCTTTTCAAGGGCTGCAACGCCGGATTGTATCATCTGGGTAGCTCCCTTCGGGCGAGCCGTGAAGCAGTCGCTCGCCGCGTTGCACTTCTTGACAAGGACCGGACCAAAGATGGCCCCGCGAGCGCAGCGAGTGCTTTGGGTCTTGCCTGCGAGGCGCGCCTTGCGATCAACTGCTTCACGACTCGCTGAACCCGTCCATATCACCTTGAAGGAGCACTAGCATGGATCAACGCATCGCGTTGTCGCACGCCAGTGGAGTCGCTGCCGAGGCCATCCTGGAGAAACTTGGTGAAACCGGTGTCACTCCGGATTCGTTGATATTGCTCGATCATGGCACGAATCTCGGTAAGCGTCTTTCTTATGCCGGGGCATACAAGAGTTCGCTTGATCAACAGGATTTTGATTTATCGAACTGTTCCCTGCTATTGATGCCTGAGGCTGACGACGAGCTCGAATCGGCAGCACTCAACCAAGGTTGCCTGCTGCTCAGCCATTGCATTCAATCCGAGGCTGCCCCTGTTTTTGTTAGTCAGTTATCAACCCCTCCCGAGGTCGGTTACACCCAGACGAGTTTACGCCTGGCCGGCCCCGAACTTTCCTGCCTGGCACCGGTTTTGCTCGAACTCAATCAGATGCAAACCATTGCCCAACTCAATATAACGCTAATGCACAGTGCCGAGTTTCACGGAAGAGCCGGTATCGACGAATTGGCCTCACAAACGGTAAATTTGTTGAACTCGAGGTCGGTTGAGCCCGTTGTCTACCCGCAACAAATAGCCTTTAATCTGCTGCCAGAAGGAATCGATTCGACCCTGCAGGCCGATATTGGGCATATTTTGGGAAATAATTCATATTCAATAGCGCTACAGTCGGTTAATGTGCCGATATTTCATGGACTGGTAGCCGCGGTACAGCTTCGCTTCACCTCTGACATCGATTTGCAGGGTTGTGAAAAGCGTTTGTCGGCACTGGATATGGTCACTGTTGAAAATGGAATTGTTACCCCGATTTCTGATTGTAATCAATCATTTAGCTGTCTTATAGGTCATCTGGCTCAGGCTGCGGATCAGCCCTCGAACCTGCAATTCTGGATGATTACAGACCCCATGAGATATGGCCTGGCGAATAATTACGTGAATGTTACAGACTTTTTGCTAAAATCTTTTTTGTAATCTATAGTTACATGTACTTGTGAAAGTGCTTTCTTTAAAGTAAATTCTCTGACTGCAATCATAGGTGCATGGAATTTAGGCACTTTCGATAAGCAATAAGGTTGGGGCGCTGGGAGACTATAACGTGCGTAATCTGGGACTAATTGTAGCATTATGGTTGGC
>JAAESG010000277.1 GCA_024229615.1 Gammaproteobacteria bacterium
GGAGAACGTTTTAGCGAATGCCTCGGCGGCTACGCCGCCTGCGGTTTACTTCGCTAAAACGCTCTCCGTTTATCCGGTCTGAGGAACCTGTCGGATTTAGGGAATCGTAGCGAGGCGAGTGGGAAATCGAGCCCTTTTTTCCATCGCCGCAGTAGATTTTCCCTAAGTCCGACAGACTCCTGGCGGATTGCTATGACGATGGTTGCGAGTTTGCGTAAGCCCGATTGGGCTCTCGACCCTTTAAAGTGAGGTAAGCAAAGACATGTTACAAACAATTCCGGAGCGTGCGTCGGCGGTCATTATCGGTGGTGGCGTTATTGGTTCCAGCGTCGCTTATCATCTTGCCAAACTGGGTTGGACCGACGTGGTGATGCTCGAGCGCAACCAGTTCAGTTGCGGCACCACCTGGCATGCGGCCGGACTGGTCGGCACCATGCGCGCCAATGAGTCGCACGCGAGACTGTGCGAATACTCGATGGCGGTACTAGCCGATCTCGAAGCGGAAACGGGGCAGTCAACCGGCTTCAAACAGGTCGGCTCGCTCACTATTGCGCATAGCGAGGCTCGTTTCGAAGAATTGAAACGAGTGGCCGCAATGAATAACGCTTTCGGTGTCACCCGGGTCGATATGATTACCGCCGAGGAGGCGAAATCGATTTACCCCTATCTGGAAACCGGCGACCTGCTCGGTGCGAGCTGGGTTGAACAAGACGGAACCGCGAGCCCGGTCGATGTAACCCAGGCCTTCGTCAAGGGTGCACGGGGTCGTGGTGCGCTCTGTCTCGAGGGCGTCCGCGTCACCGCTATCAACCAGATCAACGGCCGTGTTACCGGCGTAATCACCGATCAGGGTGAAATCAAGGCTGACTACGTGGTCAACTGCGGCGGTTTGTGGGGTCGAGAAATCGGGCGCATGGCCGGGGTTAACGTGCCTTTGCACGCTTGCGAACATTACTACGCGCATACCGAAAAGATTGACGGCTTGCCGAGCGATTTGCCGGTTATGCGCGACCACGACAATTGTGCCTATTACCGCGAAGACGCGGGTAGCCTGCTGATCGGCGCGTTCGAACCCAATGCGATACCCTGGGGGCAGAACGGTGTTCCGCTCGATTTTGCTTTCGAAGAACTCGAAGGCCATCTGGATGATCAATTCATGCCGGTGCTCGAACAGGCGATGTATCGCGTGCCGATGTTGCAAGAATGTGGCTGGCGCAGTTTCTTCTGCGGTCCGGAAAGTTTTACCCCTGATGACCAGTTCCACATGGGCGAAGCACCTGAACTGAAGAACTTTTACGTCGCCTGCGGGCTTAATTCTGTCGGTATCCAGACTTCCGGTGGCCTCGGACGCGCACTCGCCGACTGGATGCATAACGGCTATGCACCGATGGATTTATGGGGTAACGATATCCGCCGCATGTTCCCGTTCCAATCGACACAGAAATACATCGAGCACCGCGTCAGCGAAACCCTGGGCCTGCTCTACGACAATCATTACCCATACAAGCAAATGGAGACGGCGCGCAACCTGCGTCATTCGCCATTGCACGAAAGGCTTGCCGAAGGTAACGCCTGTTTCGGCGAGGCCGCCGGTTGGGAGCGGCCCAACTGGTTTGCACCCGCCGGTGTGGAGACGAAATACGAATACAGTTTCGGCAAGCAGAACTGGTTTGAGCATAGTGCCGCCGAGCACAAGGCTGCTCGTGAAAAAGTGGTTCTGTTCGACCAGAGTTCGTTTTCCAAGTACCTGGTCCAGGGACGCGATGCGGTCAACCTGTTGCAACGCGTATCCAGCGCCAATATCGATGTAGAACCCGGGCGCATGGTTTATACGCACTGGCTCAACGAGCGCGGTGGTATCGAGGCCGATCTCACCGTAACCCGCATCGCGGAAGACGAATTCTGGGTGATTAGCGGCGCCGCGCAGACGATCAAGGATCTGCACTGGATGAAATCCCATATCGATGACGATGAGTTTTGTTGCGTCAGCGACATCACCAACGCCTGGGCGATGCTCGGGGTCATGGGTCCCGATAGCCGCGCGCTGATCGGCGAAGTTGTCGATCATGATTTCAGCACCGAAAACTTTCCTTTCGGCGATTTCCACGCGATTGAATTCGGTATGTCGCGCGGCTATGCCGGTCGCGTATCCTATGTTGGTGAGCTCGGCTGGGAGTTTTACCTTCCCGTAGACCAGGCGCGCCACGCGTTTGACTACCTGTGGGAAAAAGGCCAGTCGCACGGGCTGAAACTCGCCGGCATGCATGCGCTCAATTCCTGCCGCATGGAAAAGAAATTCGTACATTACGGCCATGACGTTGCCGATCATGACACACCACTGCAATGCGGCATGGGTTTTGTACTTAATTTCGACAAGGAAATCCCTTTCATCGGTCGGGACGCGATGTTGCAACAAAAGGAATCGCGCGGCTTCATGAACAAACGCCTGGTGCAATTTCTGTTGCAGGATCCGGAGGCGATACTCTACCATCACGAACCGATATTGCGCGACGGGGTTATCGTCGGCCACCTGACCTCGGGCGATTATGGTCACACTCTAGGTGGCGCGGTAGGTCTGGGTTATATCGAGGTGGATGAGGAAATAACTCGTCAATACATCGAAGCAGGCAAGTTTGAAATTGATGTTGCGGGTGTGCGGGTGCCAGCGACAGCCAGTTTAACTGCGATGTACGATCCCAAAGCGGAGCGCATGCGCGCTTAAGGTAAAGGGAGTACCTTGTTTGCTCGACCCTGTCGCGCCCAATTCGAAAACTCGTTAATGTAAGGCGCCGGGGTCATTTACCGGCGAGTTGAACCCGCCATTTTCAGTTTGAAATATTACCGGGTCGGCGGCGCGCGGTTTCCAGATGCCGCTCGTAGGCCCGGATCTCGGCATCGATATGCGTCTTGGACCAGCCCAGCTCTTTGGCTGCAGCCTCGGCAACCGGACGCGCCAATGCCAGACCCTGATCGCTACACCAGCCGGCGCCGAGCCGACGCATTAACAGGTCCGCGAGGCTACCTGGTTGTTCATCGCGAGCGCAGCGCTCAACCGCTGCCGTGCTGATGCTGAAGGCCTCGCTGTTGATTCGGGGGGTGTCTTGTTCGCCTGCTTTATCTGACCAGTGGAAATTTAGATTCTGCGGTGAACGCGACGTTGCAACACGGCTCGAAACTGCACGCAGCAATTGGGTTGCTACGCGCCGATGGGTCATGATCGCCCCACCCGTCAGCGTTAGCATACCGGGTACACCGTCAATGGCCAGATCATGTATCTTGATTTCGCGGCTACCCAGTGGGTCTTCGGAATTGCTGGTCAGCGGATTGACTCCGGCCCAACTGAACAGGATATCGTTACGAGTAATAGCCAGTTGCGGTAGGCAGCGGTTGGTTTCAGCGATCATCCAGTCAATCTCCTGATCCGTGGCAGATACGTCCTCGACAGCTCCGTTAAAAGCTGTGCGTGTCAGGCCGATGTAATGCATGTCGTTTGACGGCAGGCAGTAAAGCGGTTCGCCGATGCTGTTATAGGCAAATATACCCCAGTCGGCGAATTCATCGGGAAGCCGGACGCTAATATGAATGCCCTTAATGCCGGCACATTTGGTCTCGACTGGATATCCTGTCTCACCAATAACATCATCAACCCACGCACCGGCGAGATTAAGCACCAGATCAGCTGTCACTCTTACCTTTGAGCGATTGATCGATTGTCTGGATTTCCCCTCCTGTTTCATCGAACAAAGCGACAACCGCCAGAGATTCCTCGACTCCAGTCGCTCCAGCTCCTCAACCCGCGTGTAATTATTGACCTGGGCCCCCAGGCGGCGTGCGTCGAACAGCGCATCGAGTGCGACTCTTTCCGGCCAGTCGAACAGGTACTCACGAAACACTGCAACGCTTTTCAGTGCGTCGGGGTCGCGCAGCCACGGGGTGACTGGAACCTGGTCAAGCTGGTTGCGGTTGTAACGCCGATAGTCGAGTGGTACGCCGGTCGGGCTCATCATGCGCAACAACGCGAATGCCGCATCCAGTTGCCACGGCGCGTATGCGTCGTCCGTGTAAATCGGCAGGCAGAAATTAATCGATCTCAGTCGATCGGGAATAGTGCGAACGATCTCGTCGCGTGCCTGCATATCAGCCCTGGCCGTGCTCACTGAACGTACCAGGTTATCGGGGCGTAACATTGTCGACCAGAAGTTTGAGCCGGTCGCCAGGTGTCGTAACCCGCAATGCAACAGGCGGCTCGAGCGACTGGTCGCACCATTGGCGAAATCTCCCTGGTCCACGACCAGCACCCTGTAACCGGCGGCGCTCAAGTGTTGCGCCGCGCTGGCGCCGTTGATACCCGCCCCGATAATCGCAACGTCGAAATGCATTCCATCGAGCGCCGCGATCTGTGGTGCCGTCATATCCCCGGAATCTATGTGGTTATCCCGATGCGGCGGTCCGACGCATCGGGATGACTACCAAAGCGGGAATGATGCTCATACATTCTAGGTTCCGCGCCAGGCCTGGGTTCGACGTACTAGCTTGCGCGAGACGAACTGGTGAATCAGGCGCGCAGCAACGTTGGTGTAAAAAATCATCATGCCCATCGCCGCCGCCGGGGCAACATCGCCCGCGTCATCCATGTTGAGTACCGCGACCGAGGCTAGCGTGGTGTCCGGTGAATACAGGAAAATGACTGCCGATACCGTCGTCATCGCGTTGACAAAAAGGTAGATCGATATATCCAGGATCGACGGCAGGCACACCGGTACTGTCACCTTGGAAAGCAATTTGTGGAACGGCTGTTTCAGTGAAGCGGCGACCGACTCGAATTCGCGGTCCATCTGTTTCAGCGCAGTCACCGCAGTCAGGTGCGATACTGTGTAAAAGTGGGTGACGCTGCAGATTACCAGGATCGCGAGGGTTCCGTATATCGGGTTTAACGGGTTATCGGGATTGTTGAAGAAAAAGATATACGCGAGGCCGAGCACCATGCCCGGGATCGCCATCGGCATCATCGCGAGGAACTGGAAGGCTGAGCGCGTGGCAAAAAAACCGTTGGTTTTCTCGACCATGTAGGCGCCGATGAATACGATAATCGTACCCGCCAGCGCGGTAAAGAGTCCGAGCTGAATCGAGTTGGTATAGGAATCCCAGCCACCGCCGTCCATGACTTTGAAGTTATAGTTATCCAGGCTTAAGGACAGGTTGTAGGGCCAGAATTTGATCAGCGCAGCGTACTGGCAAACCGCGATCAGACCGACGATGAAAATCGCGATCAACGAGCAGTAGCCCAGGCAGATCCGGTCGAAGGGCTTGTGCGGCTTGGGTACGTACGGCACCGAGCGTGCCGACAATTGCGCCACCTGTTTCTTTTGCACGTAGCGGTCGATGCCAAATGCCATCAGGGCCGGGATCAGTAGCACCACCGATACCACCGCGCCCATCTCGAAGTTTTGCTGGCCGATGACCTGCTTGTAAATATCGACCGCGAGCATGTTGTATTGCCCGCCGATGACCTTGGGCAGTCCGAAATCGGTAATTACCAGGTTGAACACGACGAAGGCAGCGGAGATCAGGCCGTAACGCGCACCCGGGATGGTCACGGTCCAGAAAGTGCGCCAGCGGCTCGCGCGCAACGCGGTCGCGGCTTCATACAGGCGCCCGTCGGATATCGCCAGCGCAGTAGTAATAATGATCAGGGCATGCGGAAAGGTGAAAAAGACCGATCCAATGACAATGCCAATGGGCCCGTATATCGATTCGCCCATCAGCATTCCCTTGATCATACCCTGGTTACCGAACAGGTAAACCAGCGCGATCCCGGGCAGCAGTGACGGTACCAGGATCGGAATCATCGCGATCAGCTTGAACAAGCCCTTGAAACGCATCGTGCTGCGATTGATCGCGTAGGCGAAGCCAAAAGCGAGGCTGACGGTAATGATGGTGCTAAGGATTGATATGAACAGCGAGTTTTCGATCGAGCGGAAAAGCGCCGGTGTCGAGAAATAAGTGCGGAAGTTGTCGAGCCCGGTGTCGGCCGAGGCGCGCAACACGATGCGCCTGAAGTCATTCGAGCTGTACTCGTGCCAGTCGGTATCGTCGACGCGATCGGTTTTAAACAGATAAGAGGTGTCGCCCCGGACCTGCCTGAGCTTGTACAGCGTGGGGCTGCGAAAACTGAAATCGGGGAAGAGTTCTGTCGGCGCGAGACGGCCGTCGGAGCTGGTGACCAGGTCCTCGGGCTTGAACTTCTTCACCTTGTCGTTCTGCGCCGCCGCGCTGAAGGTCTCACTCCAGCCGTCACCGGTATTGACCTGGAACTCGAAGTTGGTGAGATCGAAAGCATAGGTCGAAAACGATTTCGACAGCATCGCGTAGAGCGGAAACGCGAGCGTAATCAACAGGTACAGGCAGATGACCAGGATGAAACCGACCATGATGCGGTCGTCCTTGCTGGTCTTCGGCTTGATCAGCGCTGCGGCGCCAGCAGCTGCGGTTGCGGATTCACTCATGAGTCATCCTCAGGCGCTTGCGGAGGGTGGGAAGATCCAGAGCCGATCCGCCGGTAGTTTCACGCGAATCGTCGAACCTATATTGACTTCAAGACTGCGTATCGCGTTGATCGACATGTCCGCCATCAAGGCCGCACCTCCCAGAGCGCTGTTGTTCAGCGAAACGCGCCAGAAGGAGCCAAGAAACTCCATATCTTCGACCTCCACTTCGAGGCTGTTTTCCACATTCGAGTCGCTACTGGAATAATCCCCCATTCCCTGTGGCACGATGTCTTCCGGACGGATAGCCGCCACCACCGGGGCTTCGCGCGCGAGCCCGTGATTTCGCGACGTGAAGCTCAGTTCACCGACGGAAACACTGTTATCGCCATTGACGTGTCCCTCGATCTGGTTCATCGCGCCGATGAAGTCGGCGACGAACAGGGTATCGGGCTCGCGGTAAATATTGGTCGGCGTGCCGACCTGCTCGATCACGCCCTGATCCATGACGACGATTCGATCCGCCATGGTCAGCGCCTCTTCCTGGTCGTGCGTCACCATCACCGTGGTCACGCCGAGGCGTCGCTGCAGGGCTTTCATTTCGTGGCGCAGGTGACCGCGAACCTTGGCGTCGAGCGCCGACAGCGGTTCATCGAGCAATAGCAGCCCGGGGGAGGTTGCCAGCGCGCGCGCCAGCGCGATGCGTTGTTGCTGACCGCCCGATAATTGCGCGGGGTATTTGGGACCCTGGTCGGGTAGTCCGACGAGTTCCAGCAGTTCGGTGACGCGTTTCGCGACGGCTGATTTTTCGAGCTTCTGATTCTCCAGCCCGAAAGCGATATTTCGTTCAGCGGTCAGGTTCGGAAACAGTGCGTAGGACTGAAATACGATGCCGAAATCGCGTTCCGACGGCGGTAGCGCCGAGATATCGACGTCGGCCTGACGTACCGTTCCCGAGGTCTGGATGTCGAGACCGGCAATGGCGCGCAGGAGGGTCGTCTTGCCACAGCCCGAGGGACCGAGAAAACAGACGAACTCCCCTTCGTATACCTCGAGCGATACGCTGTCGAGCGCAACGAAGTTGCCGAATTTTTTGGTGAGATTGTCTATCTGGAGATAGACCTTTGAACCCGAGTTATCCGTGGTCTCGTCTGCCATGATCAATTACCTGCTGAATCGGTTCTAGCATTGTGATATTCGGCGCCACTATGAGAACGGCCTGATCTTTAAAAAAGATCAGGCCGTATTCTAATAGCTACAGGTGCCTACTTGGCGTCTGATTTCGAATCGTAACGCTTCAACCACTCGGCCAGAATAGTCTTACGGTTGTTGGCAGCCCACTCGAAGTCGTTGGTGATCATTTTCTTCAGCAGGGTGGGCGGAAAGTACTTGACCGGTTTGGCCACGCCGGGCATGCCGACGACCGCGTAAGCGGTGTTATACATTTCCATGGCGGTGCGCGAAATCGACCAGTCCATCAAAGTTTTAGCGGCTTCGAGATTATCGGTTCCAGCGATAATACCCGATGCCTCCATTTCCCAACCTACGCCCTCTGCGGGAACGATAATATCGATCGGCGCACCCTTGGCCTTGGACCTGGCGCCGCGGAAAGCGAAGGAAATCCCGATTGGAATTTCACCGGCAGCAGCCAGCTTGCAGGGTTTGGAGCCGGAATGGGTGTAGCGTGCGATATTCTTGTGCAGGCGATCCATGTAGTCCCAGCCGCCCTGTTTCTTACCGAACATCTGCAGCCAGCTGGATACGTCGAGGAAGCCGGTGCCCGAGGAATTCGGATTGGGCATGATTAAATGTCCCTTGTACATCGGTTTGAGCAGGTCGCTCCAGGCTTTCGGCGGCTCGAGGTTATGCTTGGCCGCTTCCACCGTGTTGTAGCACACCGCGGCTACCCACGCGTCCATCCCGGTCCAGCTCGGCACGGCGCTCTGGTCGACAAATTTTCGGTCCAGCTTTTTGACGCCCTTCGGCGCGTAGGGTTCGAGCATGCCCTCGCTCTTCATCAATAACAGCGAGGTCCCGGCAAGGCCCCAGATAACATCGGCCTGCGGATTGTTCTTCTCGGCCAGCAGCTTGGCGGTAACGATGCCGGTGGAATCGCGCACCCATTTAATATTGATGTCGGGGTGATCTTTGTTAAAGGTTTCGGCGTAGCGCGCGAGGTCTTCCGCCTCTACAGCTGTGTAGACGGTCAGATCTACCGCAAGGGCGGAGTTCCCGAACGTGGCCATCGATAGTGCGGTTATCGAGGCTATTAATGTGCTTTTCTTAAAAACTTTTTTTATCATGTTTCTTCCCCTCCCGAGGTTTTATAGGTGCCGATTTCCAGGCGGCGCTAATGCGATAAATTATATTTATGTACGCATTTGCCCAGGCGACATAATAGCGGCTGTACAGGGTTTGGAACAAGCCCAATTGAACCACGCCATGATTGATCCAATCTAATGAAGCTTTGCATAAGTCATCCCCGGATCAAGTCCGGGGCAGGCTCTGACTTAGCAGAGCACGAAAAACGCAAAATGCGATTTTGCGTTTTTCTTCATTTTTCAATCGCTTGCACGATCGAAAAATGGCGGCACATCTCTGTGCCGCAGGAATCTCTGCATTTTGCAGAGATTCCCGAATCATAAACTTGCCATCCCGCCCCGAACCAGAGCTGCTGTTTTGTATCTATTTTTTTCTGGCGACGGTCAACTATGCTACCCGTTCCAGTATTTGTAAAAGCGGATAATTTTATAGATGGTATAGGTTTCACCAATAAATGGTCTGCAAAGCAACGAAATCCGGGTAACGACTAAGGAGCGGCATTTCAATGGCAAGAAGCATAAAAACGACCTGCATAGGCGCTTATCCCAAGCCGGATTTTGTCAGGCTGCCGGACTGGTTTAACCATCCCGATGGTCCGGATACGGCAGATCCGACTTCGCTCTGGGAAAAGGCGATGGACGTGCTTGGACCCGATGCACAGGACATCATCGCACGCGGCGTGGCTCAGGCGATCGACGATCAAATCGAATGCGGGATCGATATTCCGACCGATGGCGAAATTTCGGATGACGGCAAAGGGCCGCGGGGATGACAGGTCTTGGTGGCGTCATCGCATACAGGTGTCAAACCTGTCACATAACACCAGCTGTTTGATTGAATTCGCTAAACTAATCTTAATTGTGACCGATAACTATATAGAGTATTTACAGCATATAGGGTTTTCGCAGCTCGCAGTGTAGCTCGAGCCAAACCTCAATAGCTTGATTCTATTGATAAGCCGAATTAAATTATGCATCTTAATCAGCGTTTTGGCATGATCATGATTATCGCGACCCTGCTGGTCATGGTAGCGACGGTCTATATTCTGTTTGATTATCAACGCGATAATCGCGAGGCTCTGGCGCGCGCGCAGGGCCTCGACCTGGCGCGTTTGTTGAGCGGCATGTCGTGGAACGAGCTGGTGCCGCAAGCCGGCAGGAAAGGGCTGCTCGCGGTGCTCAGCCAGGGGCACAGCAACGCCGATTTTGCCTATGGCGCGGTGGTTGACATCGATGGCAAGGTGGCAACCGAAGTTACTCGTTCCGGGGTCATCGTGCCCATAGGTGACATCATCAACGAACCCACCGGCTGGTTAGGCCAACGCATCCTCCCCGCAAATGACACCGCCAGCCAGGTTGAATTCATCGAAACGCATGCACCGGTGTTTGACGACGGTGTGCATAAGGGTTTTGTACGGCTTGGATATTCCCGGCCCGGTTTCAGTTTCAGCTATTACGAAATGCCGTTTCTGGCGTCCGTGATGCTGCCGATATTCCTGCTGGTACCTTTCTTTTACTTCATGCTGCGCCGCGAAATCAAACCACTTAAGGAAATTAGTCAGCGCTTTGAAAATATATCCGAGCAGGGAGGTTTAACCCAGATTGAATTGCCGCAGAGCCAGGCGCTGAACGATTTCATGGAACAGGTTGGCAGTTACATCGATGCCACCCAGACCCGCATCGAAGTATTAAACCGGGAACACGACGATTTGACGATGTCGAGCAAACTGCTGACCTACAGGAACAATCGCGTTGACGCCATCTTGCAGAATTTTCCAGACGCCATCCTGGTGATCGATGAGGCCGGGGAAGTCAGTTATGCCAATGCCAGGGTTGAGCGTTTAATCGGGATCGAGGTCGAAGCGATGCTCGGCAGGAAAACTCGCGAGTGGTGCAATGACCCGCAGATTATCCCGCTACTGACTTTCGGTGACGTCAAGTCGAACCTGCAGGCCAGTCAGGATACGGTTGATGTCAGGCTAGATGACAGCAATGAGAAATCACTGCAGTTTAACGTCTACCCCTTGTTCACCCCTGGCAATGAAAGCAAGATCCTGGGGCGCCTGGTGGTTATCCGCGACGTATCCGAGAGCCACCTGATGCGTGAACGACAAAACGAATTTATCTCGCACATATCCCATGAATTAAAAACCCCGCTCAACGTATTGTCGATGTACAGTGAATCGCTATTGACCGAGGGCGCTGACAACGAAGAATATCGCATCGAGGCAGTGAACGTGATTCATGACGAAGTCGAACGGCTATCGACCTTAATCAACAACCTGCTCGCAATCAACCAGTATGAGCTCGGTGGAGTCGTCGCGCAGCGCAAGCATGTGCGCATGCATGAATTCCTCGAGGATGCGTTTACCAATGTCACCAAGGCCAGGGGTATCAAGGACCTCGAGTTCGACCTCGAAATCCCACGTGAAATGAGCATGGTTTATATCGATAAGGATTTATTTCGCATCGCGGTCAATAACCTGCTGACCAATGCAATCAAGTACAGCAAACCCGGTGGCAAAGTCAGCATGAGCGCCAGTGAAAATGAAGACAGCATAGAAATCGTGGTCAGCGACGAGGGTTATGGCATCGCCGAGAGCGATATAAAGCAGATATTTAATAAATTTTTCCGCTCAACCGACGACAACGTTAGACAGCAGACTGGACACGGTCTGGGCTTGTCGTTGGCGCGTCAGATCGTATTAATGCACCATGGCGACCTGACCTGTAGCAGTGAGCTGGGCAAGGGCAGTCGGTTCGTGATCCGGCTGGAGAAAGTTTCGACCCAGATTATGGATGCCGCCGTATCATGAATAAAATTTTAATCGCAGACGATGAGCCGCATGTGTTGCGGGTACTGAAGCTCTCGCTCGAGAAAGAAGGCTACGCGGTGGAAACCTGTGCCAACGGTAAGGAAGCCCTCACCCGGCTGGAGCAGGAGTATCCCGATATCCTGATTACCGATATCCAGATGCCGCTGATGACCGGCGAGGAACTATGTCAGCATATCAAGCAGCATATGCCCGAGCGCAAATTCCTGATTTTCGTGCTCACCTCGCGCACCGAAATCGAACACCGCGAGTGGTCACGCGATATCAACAATTTACTGTTTCTCGAAAAACCGGTCAGCATCCGCAACCTGCTGGAAAAAATCGAGGCTTACTTTGCCGGAATGACCGATAGCTGGAGGGTGTCCTGATGTTCGCCGTGCCTGACAGCAGCGTTCATTTTGATCATTATCTCACCCTGTTGAAGGATTCTTGCCCGGATATGCGGGCGATGGTCGTGTTCGATCATGAACAAAATTGCATCTGGCAGGATGGCAGTAGTCTCCTTGATCTGGACCGGGTGGTGCCTCAGCTGGAGGCATTCCGTGCAGGCGACAGTGTTGATGTGGATTTAGCGCTCGACGATAGCGCCGGCCTGGAGCTGATCAACCTGAAAAACGCACATGGAGAAGTAGCGCTGACCCTGTGTTTCGAGGTCGCGGAAAAGAATACGCAAACCGTGGCAGCGATTCAAAATATCGGCCTGCTGAATGAGTTCCTGCTCGCCGACTATGAGCAAAACCTGGCGCTGGCCAGCAAGGAAGACGAGCTCAATCATATGACTGACGAGCTCACCCGGCGTTACGAAGAACTCAACCTGATCTACAGGGCCGAGGACCAGGCACTCAATATTTACCATGGACGCGAACTGTTGCGACAGCTGGTGATGAATACATCACGTTTCCTTAGCGTCGATATTATTTTCCTCTACATCGCCGGTAAAAACATCGCGATGCATAAATACAAGAACGATAATCCGCTGTCCGAATCGGAGAAACTGTTTGACTATCTGCGTGACTCGGTTTACCCGTTTATCGAAACCGAGCCGCAGTCCCTCGTCATCAACCATATCGAAGACGCCAGAAAGTATCGTTTCACGCAGAACACCCCGTACAAACATATCGTCAGCCCGGTCGTCAATGCCGAAAGCCAGGTCATCGGGCTGCTCGCGATTGCGAGTCAGAATTTCAGCGTTGATTTTTCCAATAGCGACCGAAACCTGCTCGACGTGATGTCGAAAAAGGCCTCGAAGATCGCCCAGTCCCACTTCGATCCGCTGACCGGGCTTGAAAATAGCAACAGCTTTGAACTCATCCTCGAGGATTTGTTAAAACAATCCTCAGGTACGGACGTTAATCATGCCATTGCCAACCTCGACATTGACCGTATGGCGGTGGTGAACGATATCAGTGGGCGCGAGATGGGTGATCTGTTGATCAAGAAGATTGGGCAGAAGCTCGCTAGCATGGTGCGCTCACGCGATGTGGTGGCTCGCATCGGTAGCGACAAGTTCGGTGTGTTACTGGAAAACTGTGACCTGACGACTGCACAAATCGTCATGAAAAAAATTTCCCATGCGGTCTCCGCCCTGGATTTTGAATGGGAGGGTGAGTCACACGAAGTCAGCCTCAGTATCGGCATCGCCCCGATCACCGCCGAAACGCAGTCGGTGACCAGCCTGATGAGTGCTGCCGAAACCGCGCGTAACGTGAGCAAGGAACGCGGCCGTAACAACATCCATGTGCTCGAAATGGAAGACAGCAATTTACTGGAGCGCAAGGAGCAGATTCGCTGGGTCGGGCAAATTCAGTCAGCCTTGCGCGAAGACAAATTCATGCTGTATGCGCAATTGCTCGAGCCCTTAAAAGCAAAAACGGCTAAGCCACATTACGAACTACTGCTACGCATGCGGGATGATGATGGCAGTGTGCTTCCACCCGGGATGTTTTTACCCGCCGCGGAGAAATTCTACCTGATGTCGAGCATTGATCACTGGGTGATCGGTCAGGCTTTCGACGAGCTGGCCGAACATTACCGGAAATCCGGACAGGGGTGCGAGATCTCGATCAACCTGTCGGGACAGTCGCTGAGTGACCCGGTCGGTTTTACCGCTTATATCGGTAACAAACTTGAGCAACATCAACTGGACCCGAGTGACATCTGTTTCGAGATTACCGAATCGGCCGCGATCGCCAATATCGACGATGCCCGCCTCTTTATCGACCAGTTGTACGCTTACGGCTTCAAATTTTCGCTCGACGATTTTGGCACTGGCCTCAGTTCCTTTGCCTACCTTAAAAACCTGAAGGTCAATTACCTTAAAATCGACGGCAGCTTTGTTACCGACATCGTCACGGACCCGGTCAGCGCGAGCATGGTCGCGGCGATCAACCAGGTGGGCCATGCCATGCAATTGCAAACGGTTGCCGAATTCGTCGAAAACGATGCGATCAGGCAAAAGCTTGTCGACATCGGCGTCGATTATGGACAGGGTTATGGTCTCGGCAAGCCCGCTCCATTCGGCGAAATCTTATCCACCCTGCCGAGCGCGGAATCGAAGTCGGCGTAGAAAATCGTGTCCGATGCGAATGTTGTCAGTATTGAAGAAGGCTTAAGCCCGGGAACGGTCACTAAAAACCGGGTCGGAGCGATGACCCACCTGTTCCCACGCGGGAATCTGACCGAACCCGAATTGCTCGACGCGTTAAGGGCCGCGGTCGATGAAAGTATCGCCAGCCAGGAAGTGCAGTTGATCATCGACATGGTGAGCGTATCCCTGGTTGACAGCTGTGCCCTCGAAACCCTGTTTGACCTGCGCCAGGAGCTGGCCAGGGCCGGCGGCTGGTTGAAAGTCACCAACGCCAAGCCACTGATCCGTGACATTTTCCTGGTAACCGGCCTGGACCAGGTCATCGATATCGTCAACAGTTTCAATATCGATAAAACCGAGGTGGTCAGGCCTGACACGACTGGTAGTGAGGGCATCCGCATGGGTGACCTGCTGGTTAACAAGGGACTGTTATCCAAGGAGAAAGTCGAAGAGGCGATCGTGCTGCAGAAAAAAAGCGGCAAACGACTCGGCCAGATTATCGTCAGCAAAGGCTGGGTCAGCGAAGATGTTTTCCTGACCACGCTTGGTGAACAACTGGGGATCCCCCACATTGTCATGCGCCCGGGGCTGGTCGATCACGACGTATTCGCCCGGCTCGATCTCGAAGTATCAAAACGACTCAAGGTGGTGCCGATGTTCCTGGTGCACGGTGAGCTCACGCTGGCGACCTCGGATCCGCAGGCCATCGCCAGTTTCAGTGAAATCGAAGAGAAGTTGAGCTGCAAAATCCGCCCGGTACTGGTACGCAAAAGCGACATCATCAAGACCCTGAACGAAGCCGGTTCCGACAATATTTACGGTGCCGAAATCATCGAGGATCTCGATGACGATTTCGAGTTTATCGACAACGCGCCGCCCGATGACTATACCGGGATCGATGAACAGGCGGCGGGCAGCCCGGTCATCAACATGGTGAACTCGATTATTCAGCGCGCGGTGCATGACAAGGTCAGCGATATCCACATCGAACCCTCGCAAAAAAAATGCCGCGTACGCTTTCGCATCGATGGCCTGCTCTACGAAGTCATGACGCCGCGTATCGATCTGCATCCGGCGCTGGTGTCGCGCCTCAAGGTCATGGCCAATCTCGACATCGCCGAGCGTCGCATGCCGCAGGATGGCCGAATCCAGGTGCACACCCAGGGACGTTCGGTCGACCTGCGTTTCAGCTCCCTGCCCGGGCTGCACGGGGAAAAGGTGGTGCTGCGCGTACTCGACAAGAACCAGTCGATCCTCGATATCGAAAAACTCGGCATGCAGGCGCCCAATGTCGTTACTTACAGACGCCTGCTGGATCGCAGTTACGGCTTGATCCTCGTCACCGGGCCGACCGGTAGTGGTAAAACCACGAGTCTTTACTCGGCGATCAATTATCTCAACAGCCTCGAGAAAAATATCGTCACCATCGAGGACCCGGTCGAATACCAGCTCGATATCGTTAACCAGAACCCGGTCCGCGAAAACATCGGCTTAAGCTTCGCCAAGATGCTCAAGCACGTGCTGCGCCAGGATCCTGACGTGGTCATGGTCGGTGAAATACGTGAACGTGAAACCGCCGAAATCGCGGTGCAGGCGGCGTTGACCGGGCACCTGGTGTTGTCCACGCTGCACACCAACGACAGTATCGGCGCGGTCACGCGCATGATCGACATGGGCGTCGAACCCTACCTGCTGTCTTCGGCCCTGATCGGCGTGGTCGCGCAGCGCCTGGTGCGCTCGATCTGCCCCAATTGCAAGACCGAGTTTCTGGCGAGCCCCGAGATGATCGAGAAATACGGCTGGCAGGATCAGGGCAAGGTACGCCTGTCGAAAGGCCGTGGCTGTGCCGAATGTTACGATGCCGGCTATCGCGGACGCATGGGCATCCACGAGATTATCGAAACCAATCCCGAGCTGCAGCGCCTGATTATCGCCAACGCATCGCGCGATGAACTAACCGATTATCTGAACCAGCACGAGATCAAACTGCTGTTCGACGACGGTATCGATCGCGTGCGCGAAGGCCAGACCACGATCGAAGAAATCTGGCGCGCGGTCAACAGCTAGGAGCCTCGCAAAACCATGGCGATTAACACCAAACAGCACGCGGTCGTGGCGAAGGCATCCACCCCACTGCCCGCGTCGATGCCAAAATTTCAGCTAAAGAAAGCGGTCGGTGACAAGGAACGCCGTTTCTTCACCGAGCAAATGTCATTACTGCTGGAGACCGGCACGCCGCTGCAGTCGAGCCTGCAGGCAATGAAAAAGCAGGTCGACAACCCGGCGATGCTCGAGCTGCTCAATCAACTCATCGACGATATCGGCCAGGGGGCGCAGTTTTCGACCGCACTCGCCAAACACCCAGCGGTTTTCTCGACCACCTATACCAACCTGGTTGCAGCCAGTGAGGAAGGGGGCTTCATGCACGAA
>JAAESG010000278.1 GCA_024229615.1 Gammaproteobacteria bacterium
GTACCGAAGGCGCGTCATGGCCTATGGAATTACTCACACCTCCAACTGCTACATTCTGGATATGTGGACTCTTGCCACCCAGTATCGCCACAATCTTGTTGGCATGATTCTGGATATCCAGGGCCTGCAAATAGTGTGCAACCGCCAACAGGTTTACCTCGGCTGGAAGCTTCATCGCAGGATGCCCCCAATAACCGCTGGCAAAAGGTCCTAACTGACCGCTACCGACAAAAGTCTTCAGCCTTTCCTGTACCGCTTTCATTTCATGCGGGCCATTCAATGACCAGTCCGATAACGATTCCGCCAATTTCGAAGTAGCCACCGGATCGGCGTCCAGCGCAGACACCACATCTACCCAGTCGACCGCGGAAAGGTGATAAAAGTGTACGATATGATCCTGCACCGCATGTGCGGTCTGGATAATATTACGTACCAACTGGGCATTCAGCGGCACTTCCAGATTCAGGGCGTTTTCTACCGCTCGAACCGAAGTAATCGCATGCACTGTGGTGCAAACACCGCAGAAACGCTGGGTATACGACCAGGCTTCACGGGGATCTCGACCCACCAGTATCTGCTCTATACCTCGCCACATCTGGCCGGATGACCAGGCCTTGCTGACCTTGCCATCATCCACTTCCACATCGATTCGAAGATGTCCTTCGATTCGGGTAATCGGGTCAACTGTAATACGTGTAGTCACAAAATTATCTCCTCAATAATCTAGTTCAGGCATGCTTTTCGAGATGCAATACGGGCAGGATTTTTACCAGCACCAGGTAAGCCATCAATTCCAGGGCGATAATACCCAGCGTTATCATGATCTCGGCGACCGAAGGAAAATAGCTATAGCCAGGGCCGGGGTTGAGAGTAAAAAGAAAAGCGCTAAACCGATACAGGGCACCGGCCATCAACATACTCACCGCGGCAATCAATAACTGGCTACCCCGTTCACGTCGAGCAGGTGACAGTAAAATAAACACCGGAATAACAAATAAAGCCATCTCCAGGAGAAACAACAGTGAGGCGAAATCAAAACTGAAAATCAGTCCCAGCTTACCCTGCATCATCAGAGTAATCAGCCGTATCAACAGGAACGCCACCAACAAGCCGACGATAACCTTGCCCAGTTTCGCCAGCA
>JAAESG010000279.1 GCA_024229615.1 Gammaproteobacteria bacterium
AAATACTACCCGTCAATAATTCTATACTACACTACCTGTAAAACGATAAAGGAATCTCCATGGATATTGCTCAACTCCTGGCTTTTGGCGTCAAACAGGGCGCCTCCGATTTGCACCTGTCAGCGGGATTGCCACCGATGATACGTGTCGACGGTGACATTCGCCGTATCAATGTTCCCGAGATGGATCACAAGCAGGTGCACGACATGATTTATGACATCATGAGTGACAAGCAACGTAAGGACTTCGAGGAGTTCCTGGAGACCGATTTCTCCTTCGAAATTCCGGGTCTGGCACGATTTCGCGTAAACGCGTTTAACCATAATCGTGGCGCGGGTGGCGTTTTTCGAACTATTCCGTCTAAGATTCTGAGCCTCGAGGATTTGTCCGCGCCCAAAATTTTCCAGGAAATTTCCGAGTATCCGCGTGGCATTGTTCTGGTTACCGGGCCAACCGGATCGGGTAAGTCTACCACTCTGGCCGCCATGGTCGATTACAAGAATGACACTGAGTACGGTCATATTCTGACCGTGGAAGACCCCATCGAATTTGTACACGAGAGCAAAAAATGCCTGGTCAATCAGCGCGAGGTTCATCGTGATACGCTTGGCTTCAACGAGGCCTTGCGCTCGGCTTTGCGTGAAGATCCGGATACCATTCTGGTCGGCGAGATGCGTGATCTCGAAACCATCCGCCTTGCGCTGTCCGCGGCCGAAACCGGGCACCTCGTATTCGGTACCCTGCACACCAGTTCCGCAGCCAAGACCATCGACCGTATTGTCGACGTATTTCCCGCCGCGGAGAAAGCCATGGTGCGCTCGATGTTGTCCGAGTCTTTAAAGGCGGTTATTTCACAGACGCTGATGAAGAAAATTGGTGGAGGTCGAGTTGCGGCTCACGAAATCATGATTGGAACGCCAGCGATTCGCAATCTGATACGCGAAGATAAAGTCGCACAAATGTATTCGGCGATTCAAACTGGTCAGAATGTTGGTATGCAGACGCTGGATCAGAATCTCAAGACACTGCTCGCTTCGGGCGTCGTTTCCAAGGACGAGGCTCAACGCAAGGCAGCCCATCCCGATGCGTTATAATTCGTAATACGTACCTGCTAGGGGATTCTCAATGGATCGTAACAAGGCAATAAGTTTCATGCACGACTTGCTTCGCATGATGGTGAGCAAGGACGGGTCGGACTTATTTATTACCACGGGTTCGCCTCCGGCGATGAAAATCGACGGCAAGGTGTCGACCGTGTCCAAACAAAACCTGTCACCCAATCATACGCAAATGCTGGCGCGTTCGATTATGAACGACAAGCAGGTTTCGGAATTCGAGGAAAATCAGGAGTGTAACTTCTCGATCGCCTTGCCCGGGGTAGCGCGCTTCAGGGTCAACGCCTTCGTTCAGCGAGGTAGTTCGGGTCTGGTGTTGCGTATCATCAATTCTGAAATTCCGAGCTTCGCAGAATTGAACCTGCCATCGATCCTGCAGGACATAGCCATGACCAAGCGTGGTCTGGTCATTTTCGTTGGCGGTACCGGTTCCGGCAAGTCGACATCGCTCGCCTCGATGGTGAACTACCGTAACAGAAATTCTCACGGTCACATCATCACCATCGAGGATCCGGTTGAATTTGTACACGATCATATTAACTGCCTGGTGACACAACGCGAAGTGGGTGTCGATACCGAGTCATATGGAATCGCGTTGAAGAATACCTTGCGTCAGGCTCCGGATGTGATTCTGATCGGTGAGATTCGAGATCGCGAAACCATGGAGCATGCGATTGCGTTTGCGGAAACCGGCCACCTTTGCCTGTCGACGTTGCACGCCAACAGCACCAATCAGGCGCTGGACCGAATCATCAACTTTTTCCCGGACGAGCGACGCATGCAATTGCTGATGGATTTGTCCCTGAATATGAAAGGCCTGGTTTCACAACGTCTGATTCCGAAGATCGACGGTGCCGGACGAATCCCGGCGATCGAAGTCATGCTTAACACGCCGTTGATGGCCGATCTGATTTTCAAGGGTGACGTGCATGAAATGAAATCACTTATTGCCAAATCAAACGAGGCCGGAATGCAGACCTTTGACCAGGCATTGTTCCAGCTCTTTGAAGACGAAAAGATTACATTTGAGGATGCCCTGCGAAATGCCGATTCGGTTAACGACATACGCTTGCGTATCAAACTGGAAAGCGATACGGCCCGTAAAAAAGGAATCGTTGAAGACCATCGTGATTTTGAACTCGAAGAGTCAGATGATGAACAGGCCGGAGGTATGATCTAGTGCCACGCCAGCCGACCACGCAGCTGCTCGAACCTTATCTCAAAATCATGGTCGACAAACAGGCCTCTGACCTGTACTTCGTTACCGGTGCGCCGCCCAATATGAAAACCCAGGGCAGTACCACTGCGATCGCGAAGAATCCGTTTCAAAGTGGCCAGGTAATGAAGCTCGCCTATAGCCTGCTCAACGACGAACAGGTGCGCGATTTTGAGATCAATCGCGAATTAAATCTCGGTTTTACGCTCAACGACGTGGGCCGCTTCCGCGTCAATATATTTATTCAACGCTCCGAAGTGTCGATGGTAATCCGTTACATCAAGTGGGAGATTCCGACCATCGATGAACTCGGCCTCCCGCAGGTGCTGAAAGAAGTCGTCATGAACCAGACCGGCATGGTGCTGGTTGTCGGTTCCACCGGTTCGGGTAAATCGACAACGCTTGCGTCGATGCTGAATCACCGCAACAATCAGGTTGGCGGACATATTCTGACAATCGAGGATCCAATCGAATTCGTGTTCCGTCACAACAAATCGATCGTTTCACAGCGTGAAGTTGGAATTGATACCCTGAGTTATGAAAATGCATTACGTGAAGCCCTGCGCGAAGCGCCCGAAGTTATCATGATCGGCGAGGCGCGCGATCGCGAAACGATGAAAGCCGCGATCGATTTTGCCGATACAGGCCACCTTTGCCTGACTACTCTGCACGCGGTCAACTCGAATCAGGCAATGGACCGGATCATGAACATGTTTCCGACTGAAATGCGCGAACAGTTGCTGATGGATTTGTCACTCAATCTGAAGGCTGTTATTTCACAGCGCCTGGTGCCGGGTATGCAGGGCAAGCTGGCCTGTGCGGTCGAAATCATGATGAACACACCTTATATCTCCGAGTTGATACGCGACGGTAATTTTAACGAAATCAAGGAAATTATGGAAAAGGGAGACACTACCGGCATGCAGACCTTCGATCAGTCGCTCTACAATCTATACAAGTCAGACGCGATTACAATCAAGAATGCGCTTGCTTACGCGGATTCCAGTACCAACCTCGAATGGAAGATCAATTTCGGCGGTGATCACCAATCCCAGGATACCCGCCATAATCTTAATAATCAGGGTGAACTGGAAGAGTTATCACTGCCTTCCGAAGAGCTATAGACGATCGTTTCAAAGTGGAGCCGCGTACAACAACAGAATAGAAAAATGAAGATAACTGCCATTGAGACGTTCATTGTACCTCCTCATGTTAACGCTGACGAGTGGTGTCGGGGAAAGGCATGGATACTTGGTCAAGGTTAAAACCGATTGCGGCATTGTCGGCTGGGGAGAAGCGTACGCACCGCACGATTGTGAGCATAGTACCGTACAGCTTGTTCACCAACTGGCTCGCTATGTTGATGGCATGGATCCGTTTCGCATCAAATATTTTACCACCCTGGCCTATAAACATTTCTCTGAATTTCATGGAGGGATAGAGTTCTTTTCTGCCATCAGCGGAATTGAAATAGCCCTTTGGGACATAGTCGGAAAGGCACTTGAGGTACCAGTTCATAAATTGCTTGGCGGAGCATGCCGTAATCGCATCAGTGTTTATGCCAATTGCTGGAGTCATGAGGAGCGTTCAGCTGAGGAGATTGCGACCTACGCGCTGCAACAGGTAGCTCTTGGTTTCAAAGCAGTTAAGATATATCCCTTTCTCTATAGCAATGACGTTGATGAGGGAATAGCCCGATTGCGTGCTGTTCGTGAAGCGCTAGGTAGCGATATCGATATTCTCGTCGATGCATGGAGGATGGCGGACATCGCTAATATTGCCAAAATATCGCAAGCTTTGCATCAATATGGCGTAACCTGGTTCGAAGACCCGATCGCGATCGATAATATAGAGTTGCTCGCCGATATCAGGCGGATGGTACGTCTGCCGATTGTTACCGGTGAAACCATTTGCACAAAAAAGGAGTTCAGACCGCTCCTGGAAAAGCGCGCGGCAGACATTCTTAATCCGGATATCACCTGTTGCGGTATTTTGGAAATAAAGGAGATAGCTGCCATGGCGGAGCCCTACTACGCAAGGGTCGCTATCCACAACTACAACAGCATGGCTATCGGTCTTGCAGCAAGTTTACAGGTCGCTGCCGTGATGCCGAATTTTGTCCACGTGGAGTACTTTAACCGCTTCCTGAAACCTTCCCAGTTGTTCTCTAGTCATTCCTTTGACGTCGCAGATGATGGCTGTATTGTTCTTGGAGAAGAACCCGGTCTGGGCGTATCCATTGACGAGACTGTTTTACTGAACTTCGATGACAAGCCTGAACCAATCAGGCGATGGCCTGAGGAGATTTGAGGTTCAGGGAACACGGTACTTGACAATCTGTGCTTCCTGAACGGCTGCGGTGTGCGTGCGCCGTGATAAGGCGGCGTTTCCCAGTGGGTGAGAGGGTACTGTCAACTTAAAGACCAATCGGTCGAACTGACAGCATGAATCAAACAAAGTCTCTTTATCACGGGTACCGTTTTCCTTCCGAAATCATCAGCCATGCAATTGGTTGTATCATCGATTTTGCCTCAGCTTTCGTGATGTTGAAGATCTACTGGCTGAACGTGGAATAGTTGTTTCCTACGAAACTATCCGTAGTTGGTGCAATAAATTTGGGCCTGCGTACGCGCGGATGATCAAAAAGCGTCGGGGAACACTTGGTGATACATGGTATATGGATGAGATTTACATTGTGACTGTTCGAGGTGTGCGACGATACCTATGGCGAGCCGTGGATCAAGATGGCGATGTTCTTGATGTTCTGGTTCAAAAGCATAAGGATAAAAGGCTGCAGAGCGTTTTTTCAAGAAACTGATGAAAGGGCAGGGACGTTCTGCCAGAGAAATCATCACGGACAAACTCCCCAGTTACGGTGCGGCGAGAAAAGCAGTTATGCCCATATCAATGCATTGCCATGAACGTTATGCAAATAATCGTGTCGAGGTATCGCATGAACACACGCGGGCGCAAGAGCGACAGATGCGAAGGTTCAAGTCACCGGGCCAGGCGCAACGGTTCCTGGCTGTTTACAGTCAGGTTCACAATCTCTTTCGTGTCGGTCGGCACCTCCATAGTGTCGCCAACTACCGGATGCTGAGAAATCGATCGTTTGAAACATGGCAGCAGGTGACGTGCGTCCATCCACTAATGCAGTCAGCCACCGACGGCTCTGAATAAATTTGTTCCCAAGAAAAAAACAACCGTCACCCGAGGGGCAGCGGCTGTGGTTTGCTTTGCGCGTTTCAGGTAGCTGTGGTCAGAAAATGGGAAGTCTTTGACCTATCACTATGCCCCACTCTATAGCGAGGTTTTTGTATCAAAATCACTCAGGATTGAAAAACGAGGTTGCCGTCGATCAGGGTATGAGTAACGCGGCCGCGGAAGTCCCAACCTTCGAATGCGGTATTCTTGCCCTTGGAGACGAAGTTGGCCGAACTGCAGATCCAGTGTGCCTCGAGATCGACAATAATCAAATCGGCAACTTCTCCTGGTGCTATTTTGCCACCTGCCAAACCCAGAATAGTGGCTGGATTCAGCGTCAGTTTGGCGAGCAGATCTGCGAGTGGCAATACGCCTTCATCGACCAGTCTCAACGCCAGAGCTAGCAAGGTATCGAGCCCACTGATACCGGGTTCGGCCGAAGGGAAGGGTTTCAGCTTGGCATCGATTTCATGTGGCTGGTGATCAGAGCACAGGCAATCGATGCTGCCATCGGCGACTCCTTCGCGTAAGGCATCTCGATCATACTGGCTTCGCAGCGGTGGAAGTGTGAGCATATTGCTATCGAACAGGCCAATATCATGATCGATTAAAAATAGTTGATGGATGGCGCAATCGGCGGTGATCGGCAAGCCTTTGGCTTTGGCACGGCGAACCATATCCACCGAGCGGGCGCAGGATAGCTGTCCAAAATGTGTGCGCGCGCCAGTCTGCGCGACCAGTTCGATATCTTTGGCGAGTGCGGCGGTTTCCGCGGCCTCGGGTATTGACGGTAATCCAAGCCGGGTTGCGATGGCGCCTTCGTGTGCGCAGCCGTTAGCCAGTAAGTCGTGGTCTAATGGTTGAATGATCACCAGTGCATGTTGGCCTGCGGCATAGTCCATCGCGCGGCGTTGAACCAGGTTGTTGGCAAGCGGGCTTTTGGCATTACTGAAGGCAATGCAACCGTTGCCCTTAAGACTGGCCATATTGCTGAGTTGCTCACCCGCGAGACCGCGAGTCAAGGCGCCGATAGGATGAACGCGAGCCTGGTGGCCGAACATTTCATTACGATGATGAATCAATTCTACTGTTGCCGAATTGTCTATCGGAGGCTGGGTATCGGGAGGAATGCACAGAGTCGTAATACCGTTTTCAATAGCCGCACGGGTTTCGCTTTCGATATTCGCTTTTTCCGGTTCCCCCGGGTCACGCAGTCGAGTCTGACAATCGATCAGGCCGGGCATGACCGAGCAACCATCGGCATCGATGGTCTGTGTTGCCTTGAATGTTTTTGGTGCCGAACCAATGCCGACAATTCTTCCATTGTCGATGAACAGATCGGCCCTGGTGAGTTTTCCTGCGACCGAATCGACCAGCTCGGCGTTTTTGATATGCAGGCTCATGTCTCGCCCCCGGAATGCAGACCGGATTGGCCGACGATCATCGACATCACCGCCATTCTGACCGAAATGCCGAAACTTACCTGCTGTAATATGACAGACTGACTCCCGTCCATGACGCTGGACTCGATTTCAACACCCCGGTTGGCCGGTCCCGGGTGCATGACTATGGCATCGGGCCTGGCGCGTTGCAGGCGTTCCTGGGATAGGCCGTACTTGCGAAAGTACTCTTTCTCGCTGGGTAACAGGGCGCCGCGCATACGCTCTTTTTGCAGGCGTAACATGATGATGACATCGACATCCTCGAGCCCCTGTTCAAAGTCCTCATACACGCTTACCCCGAGGGACTCGGTATCGACTGGCAACAGGGTGCGAGGCGCGATCACTCTCACTTCGGCAGTATTCAGCAGGTTAAGTGCGTGAATTTGAGAGCGCGCCACACGCGAGTGCAAAATATCGCCGACGATGGCTACTCGAAGTCGGCTGAAATCCTGCTTGTAATGACGAATCGTGTACATATCCAGCATTGCCTGGGTCGGGTGTTCATGCTGTCCGTCACCGGCGTTGAGCACCGATACACCGGGGCGTACGTGTTGTGCAAAAAAGTGTGCGCTACCACTGTCCTGATGGCGAATGACAAACATATCGATCTGCATCGCCTCGAGATTTTGCAACGTGTCGAGCAATGATTCGCCTTTTACCGTGGCCGAAGTATTGACGTTCAGGCTGAGGATGTCCGCTGACAGGCGTTGTTCCGCGAGTTCGAAGGTCGAACGGGTGCGGGTGCTCGCCTCGAAAAACAGATTGGCGACAGTTTTACCACGCAGTATTGGGACTTTCTTGATGGTGCGGTCGGTCACCGAGGTGAATGATTCCGCGGTATCCAGGATTTCGTTCAAAACACCCTGGTTCAAACCCTCGATGCTGAGAAAATGCCGCAGCTTGCCGTTTTCATCGAGTTGAATATTGTTATTCGGCATGCTTCTCCAGGGTTTTGATCACCAGCTTTAGCGGTTCTGGTCCTTCGAGTTTGATATGGCTATCGCTATCGAGCTGCAAGGTCTCGCCTATGATATCTGCCTGAATCGGGATTTCGCGTTCGCCGCGGTCGATCAGGATCACCAGTACAATTTTTTTCGGCCGCCCGTAGTCAAAGATTTCGTTCATGGCCGCGCGTACGGTTCTACCCGACTGCAAAACATCGTCAACCAGAATGATGGTTTTATCGTCGATGTCGGTAGGCAGGCACGAAGGTTTTACAGTTGGATGCAAGCCGGTGCGAGTAAAGTCATCACGATAAAAGGAGATGTTGAGCCGACCCAAATCGGCATCGGCAGCAACGCGCTTTCGCAAACGTTCTGCAATCCAGGCTCCGCCTGTTTCTATGCCGACAATGATGGGTTTTGATGGGGAAGAAAAATAGGGAGTTAGTGCCTGGGCCAGCTTTTCGATCAAAGGTTCGACTGTGGGTGGGGACACATATACTCCGCTTGTTTGTGCGCAGGCTTTATAGCATAGATTGGCTTTAAAAACAGCACTTCACAATAAGATTCTATGGCTAATTTGACACTGCGCCATCGTCGAATATCGGTTTGCAGCGGTCAACACTTGGACACTGCTTTTCTGGCAGGTTTTGTTGAGGCCCTAACTGAAGTACAAAACCGCGCCGAGACATCAATTCTGCTCGAGGTTTTGCAACCATGATTCGGTTATCAGTGCCGCAGACAGGCTATCGATTTCCTGTTTGCTTTTCTTGTGCTGGGTTTCCATTGCGATCTGGTAGGCTTCACGGGTAGTCAGGCGCTCGTCGACCATGCTGGTTTCAATGCCGAAACGACCCTCCAGCTGTCTCCCGAAGCGCTTAGCGCTTGCTGTCATTTCCTGGTTTTCGCCGGTCATGCTAAGCGGTAAGCCGACGACCAGTTTCTGTGGTTGCCAGTGGTCCAGTAATCGTTTGATGGCTACCCAATCCTTGTTTTTGACCGCGCCGAGAGGTTGGGCTTGTCGGGTCAGAGTTTGCCCGACCGCAACCCCTATCCAGTGGGAGCCAAAATCGAAGCCCATGACCGTCCTTAAATGGTCAGGCATTCCCGCTCACGGGGGAGAGCATATTGATATCAAATCCGAGGGTATCGAAAGCGGCTTGCCACTTGTCTTCGGGTTTTTTATGAAAAAGCAGGTCGGGACTGCAGGTTGATGTAAGCCAGGAGTTTTGCTGCAGCTCGGATTCTAGCTGGCCCGAAGCCCAGCCGGAAAATCCCAGGATTACGAGATAGTCCTCGGGGCCCTCATCCTCGGCAATAGCCTGTAGGATATCCACAGAGCTGGTTAAATTTATTCCATAAGATACTTCGACACTATTTTGCCAGCCACCCTTGTTGGAATGCAGCACAAAACCCTGCTCGAGCTGGACCGGGCCGCCGATATAGATTGGTTGGTTCTTGATCGACTCGTTTTCGCATTTGATGTCAAGCTGAATGAATATATCGTCTAGCACCTGCGAGGTCTCATGGTTGACCACCAGGCCCATACTGCCATTTTCGCTGTGCTCACACATGTAGACGAGGCTGGAAGCAAAAATCGGATCCTTGATTACCGGTGTGGCAATCAGGCATTTATCGACAAGACTGGCAATTTGCTGGGTCATGGATTGTGCTCTCTCAATATGATAATTGCGAGTTCAGTTAGCTTGTCTGGGTTCACGGCAAGGCGTACCTCGCAGGCAATGGCCACGCCCTTGTCAAGAGGCGCAACGCAGTCCGTGGGCCCAGACAAGCTAACCCACAGGGCGCTCCTGTGGTGTCCCGCAACCGCGTTGCAGTGCTTGACAAGGGTGTGGCCAGAGCCGGCCTCGCGAGCGAAGCGAGTGCATTGGGTCTTGACTGCACACTGCGTCTTGTTGCGAAACACCACAAGAGTGCTGAATTCGCAATTATCATGTTGAGAGAGCACTGCCTTTAGCTTACTCCGCTTTTGGTTCTAAATCGATTGCTTTTGAAATCCCAGGTTCTGATGATCACGATTTGATCGGCGCGTTCTTTTAACTCTTCGGAGAAAGGGGCGAAAGGTTGCGCCATGCGCAGAATCTGCCTCGCGGCCTCATCCAGCACGCTGGTTCCGGAGGAACTGGTTATTTGCATGTCGAGCACCTCGCCAGCTGCATTAATCCTTACGCTCATGCGTAAACGGCCATCTAGTTTTTTGAGTCTCGCTTCGCTCGGATAGTTCAGATTTCCGGTATGCTCGATCTTTTTAACCCACGATGCCAGGTAACTAGCCTCAACCGCTTTGCGCGTGCTCGCAGTGAGCGTAATGATCTTGGGCCGCCTGGCATAGTCGACCGTCATTTGCCGGATTTCCGCCTGCAGACGCGCGATCTTACTCTCTCGTTGCTCGGCTTTACTGGTTTGTCGACTCTTGGAATCCTTGGCTCGCTGCTGTTTTTTCTGCCGGGTGATTGAATCTGATTCAGCCTGGGTTAGAAAGTAGAGATCACTAATGGCCAGCTGTTGCTTGCGTAATTCGTCGCGGTCACGGTCAGCCAGACCTTTCTGATCCACCGGGGTGGGCGCCGAAACAGGTGCTCCTGGTCTCGCCTTTTCATCGGCTTTGCCGCCACCGGATTGGTCTGTCTGCGCCAGAAAATCTGCGTTTTCGACCGGTTCCAGGCTTTTTGTATTGGCGAGGATGATATCGAGGCTGGGCAGTGGTTCGGCGTTGCTGTATTCCGATTGGGTAAAGCCAACACCCAAAACCAATATGGCATGCAGTGTTAGTGCCAGAAACAGAGTGAATCCGAGGCGATCACTGGCTGAGATCCGGGGGCGGATTGCTTGAGATTGTGCCATATTGGAAGACTATTGTGCCAAGATTAATGTACTACCACCAGCAAATCCGAATGCATTAGTTAACAATTTTAAGCGGCCACGGAACCTTGATCTGAATTTTATCGGCCAGCGATCGTGATACGAGAATTTTGCGTTGATCACTGATCAGCAGGAAATCGTTAACTTGTAGGGAGGAGGCCAGATCGGGAGCTGTGTTGAATCCGTCTATCATCAGCGCGGTCGCGGCGACATCGGCACGCACCGGATCACCCACCAGCACCGTAGCGGAGCTTTGTCCGAGCGATGGTTTGCCGTTACGAGGGTCGATAATATGGTGGGTCAGGGTCCCGCCTTCCCGGTAACGGCGTTCATAGTTTCCGGAGGTGAACAGGCTTAGTTTGCCTTCAATCTGGAGGCTCGCAACCACGCCGGGTGCAAAAGGGTTCTGGATGCCAATGCTCCAGGGGCGTCCGAAGCGATTACCGGCGACAAGCATATCGCCTCCCGCATTGACGATGTAATTCTCGACCTGGTTGCTATCCAGATATTCACTGATTAAACCGACCGCATAACCCTTGGCAATTCCACCGAGATCGATCTGTAAATGTTGATTCCGACTCACGGCAGTCTTTCCATCGAATTCCAGATGTCGCATATTCGGAATATCGCGAATGATCTCGGCGACTGCCGTCATATCGGCATCACTACCTTGGAACCCGTATGCGGCTATCAGCTTACCCAGAGCCGGATTGAACAGTCCGTCACTGGCTTCGTGATACTCGTGGCTTAGTTTTAACAGCTGACCAAGGCTGGCTGGTACCTCTACTCTCGAGCCGCTATGCAGCATGCGATTAAAGCGGGTCAGGTCGCTTTCCTCCCATGCGTGCCATTGGCTTCGCTGGATGCGCAGCCGGCGCTCTATCTCGTCGAGTAGTTGCTGAGCCCGGTTCAGGTCATCGGTGATCATCGTTATGCCGATGAGAGTGCCGAATTCGAGAAAATGCTGTTCGACGAGGTGTTGTCGACGTTCACAACCGCCGACACCTAAGGCAAATAAAAACAGCCAGATTACGTGGAAAGACGTTTTTCTATGCACTCAAACAAATCTGCACTGATGTTTAGGTCGAAATCCTGATCCAGCTCACGAATGCAGGTCGGACTGGTGACATTGATTTCAGTAATGTAGTCGCCAATCACATCGATACCGACAAACAACAAGCCGCGAGCGCGTAGCTCGTCCCCAATCTGATCGCATAGCCACTGATCACGCTCGCTCAATGTCTGTCCTCGAGTGGTCGCACCTGCCGCTATATTACCCCGATTTTCGCCAGGAGCCGGTAGGCGAGCTAGCGCGTAGGGAATTGCGACTCCGTCGATCAATAGAATACGTTTGTCGCCGGCACTGATTTCGGGAATATAGCGCTGTACCATGGATTGTGAGCGTCCATGTTTCGAAACTGCTTCGATAATGGCATTGGTGTTCGGGTCTCCAGCCTGAATCCTGAAAATAGATTGGCCACCCATGCCATCGAGTGGCTTGATTATCACATCCTGGTGCTGTTCGATGAAACCTTTCAAAATTTCCGGATTGCGGCTCACCAGGGTCTCGACACAGCATTGCGGGAATACGCGTGTGAACAGCTTTTCATTGCAGTCACGCAAACTCGACGGCTTGTTGACGAGCAATACGCCCTGCTCTTCGGCCTGTTCGAGAATGTAGGTACAGTAAATGTACTCCAGATCGAATGGGGGATCCTTGCGCATCAGGATAACGTCGAGATCCTGCAATCTACAACAACCTGATTCGAGGTAGTCAAACCAGTGGTGATTATCGTCATGTAGTGACAGGGTGCGGAATTGTCCCATGGCGATACCGTTATCGAGATAAATATCATCGATCTGCAAGTAAAAAATCTGCCAGCCGCGCACCTGCGCCTCCAGCATCATGGCTAAGCTGGAGTCCTTCCAGGGTTTGATGGATTCGATCGAATCCATGACGATTCCGAGTTTGTGGGTATTTGGCATGGACGAGGTGGTTTGTCTGTTTTGAGCTGTCGGTTGTGGTTCTGTGAATTTTACTGAATTAAACCAGGCAAGCACATTAAAATATCACCTGAGCGGAAGTTTCGTCATTCGTTAAATGCTGCTTGTTAAACCCTGCTTTTTGAACTACTTTTTAAGTTACTGGAATTTCAGAAATTAGCCTGTGAAGGTCGGCCCTAAATCATAGAATTCACATGATATAGTTTAATTAAATCACTGGTTTTACTTGAATATATCCATATAATCATATCCTTATAGAGTGGGGGATACCCACTTTAATCCTTTGGGGGTTACGTGAACACC
>JAAESG010000280.1 GCA_024229615.1 Gammaproteobacteria bacterium
AATCGACGTACTTCCGGCCTGACCCATAATCTGCCAGCCTTGTCCTCGTTGAGATTTGAGGCAATCGGCATGAGCACAACTGACATCACCGAACGACAGCAATACTGGCTGGATCGCGTGCAGGCGGCGGATGCATTCAACGGCACACTGGTCGAGTATGCCAAAGTCGAAGGCCTGAAAGTCAAAGACCTGTATCAGTGGAAAACGATACTGATGAAACGCGGGTTTCTGGCAAAACCTGTGCCGTCTGCCTTTGTCCCGGTTGAAGAAACAGTCCGCACGAACAAGCCTGCCCAGGCGGCACTCGTGTTACCGAACGGCTACCGGATCGAAATCACCGGCGGCATTGATGCTGACAACGTCAAGACGCTGGTGCTCGCTGCGAGCGAACTCGGGTGATTCGACCCCCAGCCGATGCAACGATTCACCTGTATCGGCATCCCGTTGACATGAGAAAGGCAATAAACGGCCTGGTGGCCATAGTCGAGGGCGAGATGGAACTCGATCCATTCAATGCCGCCCTGTTCGTGTTCTGTAACCGTGCCAGGACCATCGTGAAGATGGTTGGCTGGGAAGGCAATGGTTTTTGTCTGTGCATGAAGCGACTGGAGAAGTCACGCTTCAAATGGCCTTTGTCAATGCCCCTTGATGTGGTGCAATTGAATACACAGCAAGTGAGCTGGTTGTTCGATGGTTTTGAT
>JAAESG010000281.1 GCA_024229615.1 Gammaproteobacteria bacterium
GATGGCTAGATCCATATCCATCAGATTGTCCTCGATGTATAAAACCAGTTGCCGGTCGTTAGGAGCACTTGTCTTCTGATTCAAGTCTGAATACCTGCATTAATATATAAATTTAGATTATACCGACAGTTGATGAATTGACAGCGTTGCACTGTATCAAGCAATCAAGGGGTTACCCATTAGCCCGCCCCGGTCAATAGCCAAAATCACCGCGAGCTCGGGAAACAGCCGCGAATTCGAGGATTGGGATCCGGCGATTTCAAACGGCACATTCAATACGGGATTTACCACCGAGCTTGGCAGATAACTCGACGCCCCGTTGAAACTGGTCAGTCTCGTGGAGCAAATGTTTATCGAGTCACGGGCGAAACACGGCGGCGATGCGTAGACGCCACCGGTGTCGAATTGCGAGCGCCAGGTTTTGCCGATGTGATTCCCGAGAATTGAACTGATATCAGGGAGCGATGCTTTCCGCGGTCGGTGCTTCCCCACGTTTGCGCCGCTCGACCAGATCGTCGAGCCAGTCGGGATCCATTTCGGGCACCGACGACAATAACAGTTCGGTGTAGGGTACATAAGGAGGCTCCAGAATCTCAGCCTTGGTTCCCTGTTCAACGACACCGCCTTGATACATCACCACAATTTCGTCGGAAATCGCCTTTACCACGGCGAGATCGTGGGTGATAAACAGGTAGGAAACGTTGAGGTCTTTTTGAAGATTAAGCAATAGATCGAGTATGCCCTCAGCAACCAGCTGGTCGAGTGCAGAGGTAACCTCATCACAAATAATGAGTTCGGGTTCCGCTGCCAGGGCACGAGCGATGCAGACGCGTTGTTTCTGGCCACCAGATAATTGAGCCGGGTACCGATCGGCATACTCTTCAGGCATTTCGATTTTTCGTAGTAATTCAAGCACGCGCTGCTCACGTTCCTGACCCGTGATGCCGAGATAAAACTCCACCGGGCGGCCGATAATATCCTTTATTTTATGCCGCGGGTTCATCGCCACATCCGCCATCTGGTAAATCATTTGAATTTTTTGCAGGTCTTCTTTTGGTCGGGTCTTTAGCGTAGGAGTCAGATTCCGACCATTGAATTTCACGCTTCCCTGACTGGGAGGCAATAAGCCGGTTATAACCCGTGCCAACGTGCTCTTGCCGCTACCCGATTCGCCGACAACGGCAATTGTTTTACCTTTGATAATCTCGAGATTGATATTGGTCAAAACGTCAAAAAGGGCAC
>JAAESG010000282.1 GCA_024229615.1 Gammaproteobacteria bacterium
CAAATTCTAGTCGCGCAGCCTCGATAAATTAAGCCGCGACCGCAACCCGAATCCGTGGGTTCGGATACAGGTTAACTAATCTTAAACTGCGACGCAGAATCTTGTAACGCATTGGTAAGGTTGCCGAGGTCCTTGCTGGCATCTTCGGTTCCCCTGGAGTAGTCGGCAGTTTGTTGGGCCATTGCATTGATGTGACTGATGTTCTGGTTGATCTTTTCTACTACGTTATTCTGCTCAACCACCGCCGATGCTATCTGCCCATTCATATCATTCATGCGCGACACCACATCCGTGATGGCCGTCAAATTCTCTCCGGTGGCCACGGCCTGGTCCACGGATTTTTTAGCCTGTTCACCACCACGATTGATCGCAGATACTGCATCTCTGGCACCTTCCTGAAGTTTGCTGATCATTTGCGATATTTCCTCGGCCGAGTCCTGCGTTCTACTGGCCAGGGTGCGCACTTCATCGGCGACCACGGCAAAGCCTCTACCCTGCTCTCCGGCACGCGCCGCTTC
>JAAESG010000283.1 GCA_024229615.1 Gammaproteobacteria bacterium
AAAATGAAGGAGGAACAAAAATCACATTTTTTTGTTTCTCCGTGCTCTGACAATTCAGGATGAATTGTTCAGAGCTTCCTTAGTGTCCACGCATAGATATTGGATAATATACGGCATCTATATGAGGCTTCGTTATGAAGCAAAAAATCACATAAAGACCTTCAGGCATTACTCGATTTTTGCCTCAAGCTGAGGCATAACCCGCCTGAGATTTTCAGTTACGCCGCGGGCGTTATCGACAAACCGAGCTTTTTTATGGTGGCCGATCTGCAGCGACACCTGAACAATCCGTTGCTGCAACCGGAATGGGTTCACGTCAAGCTCGACGGCCAACGAGTGGAACTGGAGAAAAGTTGTTTTTACAAGACGGTACAACGCCGTTATGCGGAGATAGCGGATCAGGACGATCGGCAGCCGGGGTCGGTTATGCAGGAAATAACGATGCGACCGGGCGACGCACTTTATGCCCGCGCCGGCGTACCGCACCGCTGCACTACGACCGCGCCAATCAGCCTGCACATGGCTTTCGACCTGATCGATAACACGTCTAATACCGCCGATATCGCCAGGCAAGCGACCAATCAATACAACTACGCCTGCGAGTTGCCTTACTCAACCACCTCTAGCCCGCATTTCTCGCCACCCTTCTACTGCGACGACGCTGTGCCGCACCCTGCCTGCATTTGGCGCGGTCAGGAGCCTGAATAAATTCAGTTGACCAGGCTAAAGATAACGCGCGGGATCGCAGGCGTTAATGGCAAAAGGCTGTTCGGTTCCACTGATACAGTTGGCTATTAGCTCCCCGCTAATCGGTCCCATGGTCAATCCCATATGTGAATGGGCGAAAGCAAGCCACAGATTCGGGTGACGCGGCGCGGCACCGATAATCGGCAAGGTATCCGGAACCGTCGGGCGCCTGCCCATCCACGGTTCAGGCAACAAATTTTCATCTATCGGAAACGCCTCGCGCACCCGTGGTAGCACACGCTCGACCTGACGCGGGTCCGGCCGGGTTTCGCGGTACGTGAGATTGGACCCGGTACTGACCCGCAAACCCATTTCCATCGGCGCCATGACATAGCTGGCATCGACATCGAAGATTGGACGTGACAGCCTGGCTTCTTGCCCCGGTGCAAAAACAGTGTGATACCCACGCTCGATCGCGAGCGGGTTTGAATAACCCAGAGGGCCAATAATTTCGGGTGTCCAGGCACCCATACAAACTACAATTCTGCTAGCCGCCTCGGTTCCCTGATCGGTGTTCAACTCCCAGTTATCAGCTGATCGTCGTAGCGACCGAACCGTCGCGCGCCGGACCTGCCCACCCGCATCGACATACATCTGCGCGTAAGCTTTACATAGTTTCTCGGGGTTTCGAATCGAAACCGTATCTTCAATTAAAACGCCCTGTACGAAAACATGCTTCAGATCCGGCTCGAGTTCATACACTTGTTGTGGGTCCAGCAGACGATGCCGAACCCCGCACTGGGTCAGCAATTCTCGCTCCAGTTGGTCGCGCAGGAAGGTCTCCCGTTCACGGTAAAGTTTCAGCCCACCTCCCTGGTTAAGCAAACCCTGAGCATTGGCCTGCGCGATCCATAGCTTATGTTTTTCAATCGAGGCACCGGTCAATGCGTTCATCGCAGCACCATCACGCAAATAGATTTTGCGTTTGCAACGCACGACAAATCGAAGCAACCACGGTATCAACGATATCAGGTGAGGGTAGTGCAGCAGAAAATCGTCATCTTGATTGAGTATCAGTCGATGCAGGCGCCGCAGTAGTGCAGGGTCGGCGAGTGGGGTGATATTGCTATAGCTTAAAAGTCCTGCATTGCCTGAAGAGGTTTCCTCGCCAGGTCCGCGACGGTCGATTTGTGTCACCTGGTAACCACGCCGCTGCAGTTCGAGTGCACAGCTAATACCGACGATTCCGGCGCCGATGACAGTGACAGTTTGATTCATCGTTACGTGGCTAGGCTTTTCTTTCAGTCGCAACCTGGGAACGATGGTTGCGCGGCGAACTGCCGAAATGCTTTCGATAACAGGCGGTGAAATAGGATTGGGTTTCAAAACCGGTGGCAATGGAAATGTCGATCACACTGCGATTGGTATTGAGCAACAATTGCTTGGCGTGCATGAGTCTTAGGGACAGGTAATACTGACTCGGTGTGACATCACGAAACTTATGGAACAATCGTTCTATCTGGCGCAAAGAAAGATTACATTTCGCCGCGATCGAAGGCAGTGAAAGCGGTACTTCGATGTTGTTTTCCATAAGATTGATGACATCGATTAGCTTCGGTGCGCTCATCGCCAGATCGATACGATCCGCCATTTGTTGTGAATCGATTTCGGTACGTATGCGGTCGTGTTGAAATTGCTGTGAAATTTGTTGTGCGAGTGGGCGACCATGCTGATTTTCGATCAGTTTCAGCATCATATCGAGCGCAGCGGTACCACCGGAACAGGTGAAACGGCGCTCGGCGATTTCATAGAGCGTGAAGGCAACATCGAGCTGCGGATACAACTCCTTGAATACCGGTATGTTCTCCCAGTGAATAGTGCTGCGGCAATCATCCAGCAAGCCGGCACGCGCGAGGACAAAGCTGCCCGAACTGGCGGAGCCCAGATTAACCTGCTGCCGATCGAAAGACTTCAGCAAGTTAAGGGTTTTCGCATCATCAAAATTTTGTGCGGTGTTGGGAGCAACGATGACCAGCGTTTCAAGATTTCGGGCTTCGCTGAGCGCTCTGGCAGGCACTGTGATTCCACAGGACGCCGACACCGGGTTATCATCCGCTGCATAATACTCCCATTGAAATAGTTCCTTCCCGGACAGGCGATTGGCCGCGCGCATGGAATCGACTACGCAGCTAAACGGAATGATCGGATAGCCCTCGATCAAAAGGATACCAATTATCTCGGTGTCTTCACTGATGCCCGTTTTCCTCAAGAAAGTCGTTATTATGGCATTCATTCTATCTAAAATACTGCCATCCACAACTACCGGCTGACAGGACCTGTTAACACTATTTGAAATGTTGCTGTTGCGACGGAAAAAGCGCCCTTCAAGGTGCGAGGCCTGTGGTTTAGTTATTCCAAATGAACAACGAGCAACGCCGAGGCGCAATTTTTCCGGCGCAACCCCCCAAGGTTGGTCTAAACCAATATGACGCTGGCAAACAGTTCAGGGTCGCGCATAGGTTAGCCTCCGACGAGACCTAAAATCATACTTGCTGGCTGAATCCGCCATTCTTAGGACAGGATTACCAGGAGTCATCGATGAACGAAGCAAGAACAGCAAGCCGGGGCCGACGTGGACGTGGAGGACGCGATTCACGACGCACCGGTGCGCCGACCACTTCCCAGAGCGTACCTTATATTACGCGTAAGATTCCCTGCTTCGATGTGCTCGACGAGGAGGGTCTGCAACTCATCGAAAATAATGCCGACACTATTCTCGAAGAGATCGGCATCGAGTTTCGCGATATGCCCGAGGCACTTGAGATTCTGAAACAAGGCGGTGCTGAAATCGACGGTGTTACCGCACGCTTCCCACGCGGCCTGTGCCGTTCGATCATCCAGGCCTCGGCACCCGCCGAGTATACCCAGCACGCCCGCAATGCGGAGCGCAGTGTTCAAATAGGTGGCAAAAATACTGTCTTCGTGCCCGCCTATGGCAGCCCGTTTGTGTACGATATCGAGAAAGGCAGACGTTACGCGACGATCGAGGATTTTCAAAACTTCGTCAAACTGGCCTACGCGTCACCGAGCCTGCATCATTCCGGCGGAACGATATGCGAGCCTGTCGATATCCCGGTCAACAAACGTCACCTCGACATGGTTTATTCGCATATCAAGTATTCGGATAAAGCTTTCATGGGATCGGTGACCGCCCCGGAACGTGCCCTCGATACCGTCGAAATGATCAAAATTCTGGCCGGTGAAAACTATATCGATACGGAGTCCGGACGTCCACGTACTTACGCGACCAGCCTGATCAATGCGAACTCGCCGATGACCTTCGACGATACCATGCTCGGTGCCGCCAAGGTATACGCCGAAAACAACCAGGCCACGATCATCACCCCGTTTATCCTCGCCGGCGCAATGTCGCCAGTGACCGTGGCCGGCACCGCGGCACAATCCCTGGCAGAAGCACTGGCCGGTATGACTTTCGTACAGTTAGTCAACCCCGGTGCACCGGTTATCTTCGGCAGTTTTGCAAGCTCAATGTCGATGCAGTCGGGTGCACCGACCTTCGGTACGCCGGAGCCGGCGTTAGTCCTCTATGTCATGGCAGCACTGGCGCGTCGTCTCGGAGTTCCGTTTCGTTCCGGTGGCGGCATGTGCGGATCCAAGCTGCCCGATGCCCAGGCGGCCTACGAAGCCGCGGCGACGCTTTACCCGGCGGTGATGGCCGGCGTCAACTTCGTTCTGCATACCGCAGGCTGGATGGAAGGTGGGCTCGCGATGGGCTACGAGAAATTCATCATGGATGCAGATCAGGCTGCGATGATGGAAATCCTCGCGCGCGGGGTCGATCTATCCGAAAACGGCCAGGCCATGGACGCGATTCACGAGGTCGGGCCCGGTGTTCACTTCCTCGGCTGTAACCACACCCAAAAGAATTTCAAGACCGCGTTCTACCGTTCACCGATTACCGACAACAACAGTTTCGAACAATGGCAATCGGAAGGCAGCAAAGACCACGCACAACGCTGCAACGCACGCTACAAAAAAATGCTCCACGAATACGAAGCACCCGCGCTCGACCCCGCCATCGACGAAGCCCTGTTGGCTTACATCGAGCAACGTAAAGATTCCATGCCCGACTCGATGATTTAAACAAGATGGGCGCCAAAGGCGCCCCGCAACACTCGTCAACCCCGCGTGCGCGGGGGCCGGCCCCCGAGCCGATAGGTCGGACCGCGCGGGATCTCGTAAACCTCATTCAACCCTCTGGCCGAAGGTATCCCTCAACCAGCCTCACCTCAACGCAAGCCCTTTCCAGCGGTTGTCTTTAAGTCAATGCATATTAAAGCGTAAAGGCAGGGATAGGGCTTTAAAAATGTCGTGCAATGGCAGGATTTAGCGACTAGTATTTTTGTCGCTGGTTACTTTGTAATCGAATTCGAGCCGCACTTCACTACAATCAATCCTATGAGTGACGAAAAAACCGCCACAAAACCCGAGCATTTCGGTTTTTTGCTAGTCCCCAATTATTCGATGATTGCCTTTTCCTGTGCGGTCGAACCCTTACGTATGGCCAATCGAGATGCCGGAAAAGAACTTTACCGCTGGAGTCTTTACACCATCGACGGACTACCGGAAAGAGCCAGCAACGGACTCGAGATAACACCCGACGCCAGCATCGAAAACGCCGACGATATATCGATACTTTTCGTTTGCGGTGGCGCGGACATCAAGGAGAACTGGACCAAGCAACTTCAGTTTACCCTACGCCGCATCTCCAAACGCAGCAACGTCAAGCTAGCCGCACTTTGCACCGGCAGCTATTTGCTTGCGCGCGCCGGCCTGCTCGATGGCTACAAATGCACCATCCACTGGGAAAACATAGCCAGCCTGAGAGAGGATTTTCCCGAAGTCCTGGTGAGTGACGATTTATTCATATTCGATCGCGACCGTATCACCTGTGCCGGTGGCCAGGCATCACTAGACATGATGTTGAAATTAATTAATGACCGTCATGGCAACAAACTGGTCACTCTGATTTCCGAACAATTCATGTGCGAACGTGTGCGCAGTTCAGACGATCGTCAACGCATACCACTGCATCTGGCACTGGGCTCCAATCAACCCAAGCTCACCGAGGCGGTGACATTGATGGAAGCGAACATCGAAGAACCGATTAGCCTGGATGAACTATCCAGCTATGTGGGTATATCCCGACGGCAGCTCGAACGCCTGTTTCAAAAACATTTGAATTGTGTGCCAACACGCTACTACCTGAACTTGCGCCTCAACCGCGCCCGTCTGCTATTGCTGCAGACCAGCAAGTCTATCGTCGATATCGCACTCGCTTGCGGATTTATTTCAGCGCCACATTTCAGCAAATGCTATCGAGACCTGTTTGGCATACCACCGCGCGATGAGCGCCGAAAACTACAGGCCAGAGCTGCTGACGAAGAGGCGGGACTCGCGAATTAGGCGCGTTTTCGCCGGCGCCTCGAGCCGCGTCTTTCATCATCCGTGCCACCTTCCGCCTTTGCTTTCAACGCCGGTAAAGTCACAACCCTGGAAAGCTCCTCGTAAGGGTCCGTTTTATGGGGCAGTGCCATCGCGTCGATAAAATACTCCTGGAATTTGGTTTCTATCGCGGTTTCAATTTTCTCCACCTTGGGCAGAATTTCAGCGATTTCGAGACGCGACGGAAAGTTCAACAAGGCAATACGGGCCCCGGTACCGGCGGCATTGCCAACCGATCCGACATTGTCCAGATTACAATCCGGGATCAGGCCGAGAACCATCGCGTATTTGACGTCGATATGACTGCCAAAGGCGCCCGCTAATCCAATCCGATCAACTTTTTCTATTCCCATCTTGTCAATCAACAGGCGTGCACCGGCGTGCAGCGCGGCCTTGGCCAGTTGAATGGCGCGCACATCGTTCTGGGTAATGCGTATCGAACGTTCTCCTTCGGACAGCACATAGGCAAAGGTTCGTCCATCAGCGACAACGCGCTCGCTCGCTTTGTCTGAAACAGGGCCGATGACACCATCCTGATCGATGATGCCGGCGAGGAACATTTCTGCGACAACCTCGATAATCCCGGAACCGCAGATGCCACTTACCCCGACACGGGCACTTTTTTCGGCAAACTCGGGATCGTTTGACCATGTTTCACAACCAATAACCCTGAAACTCGGTTCCAATGATTCCGCATCGATACGAACGCGTTCGATGGCACCCGGTGCCGCACGTTGACCCGAGGTAATCTGCGCACCTTCAAAGGCAGGTCCAGTCGGGCTAGATGCCGCCAGTAAACGATTGCGATTGCCCAGCACGATTTCGGCATTGGTACCGACGTCAACCAGCAATACATATTCCTCCGCCAGGTCCGGCCGTTCCGAGAGAATCATGCCGGCAGTATCGGCACCGATATGGCCGGCGATACAAGGCAGCGTACAGACTCGTGCTTCCGGGTGCAGATTAATGTCGAGATCGACGGCACGCACAACCTGGGTTTGATCGGTGGCCAGCGCAAACGGGGCGCCGCCCAATGGCGTTGGATCAATACCAAGAAACAGGTGGTGCATGATCGGATTGGCAACCACGGTCATATCGAGTATATCTTCGACCGGGATTCCGGCCGACTTGGCGGCGCGCCTGGCGAGCTGGTCAAAAGCTTCCCGTACAACCTGCGTCATCGCGATGTCACCACCTTCGTTCATCATCACGTATGAGACGCGGCTCATCAAATCCTCACCAAAGCGAATTTGCGGGTTCATGGTATCGGCGGTAGCAACCACTTTACCTGTTTCCAGATTGCACAGCTGCGCCGCGATCGTGGTCGACCCGAGATCGACCGCAAGCCCATAGACTTCTTCCTTTACCCCGGGCCAGACCGCGATAATCTGTTGAAACTGGTATACAGCTACGGTGATTTGACGACCCGCTTTGGCAAGCGCCGGCTGCAACAGTCTCAACTGAGACATATCACAATCCATGATTGGTAATTCGTGTTCACTCGCAAGCGCCTGCTGCAAACGGCGTTTTTCGGAAAGTGGCGAATGCATGTCAGGCTCGGGCAGCGTGACCGTATATAGCCGTAACGCTGGTTGTACCTGAATATCATAGGCGGTGACGGCCTTGGCGATATGCTGTTTGTGCTGCTGGCTTTCTTCCGGCACATCGACCACCAGGTCGCCGAGAATTCGCGCATTGCAACCCAGCCGACGTCCATCCTTGAGACGCTTCCTCGATTGGTGATGCAGCTCGGTCTCAGTCAGTTCGGAAAGGTGATCGGCACGCGAAACTATCCGGTGCTTGGAGAATTCACCCTGTTGCAGCAAAATCTGGCATTTGCGGCATTTACCCTGCCCGCCGCAGATCGACTCAAGGTCAACGCCCAGCCGTTGCGCAGCCTGCAATACTGTTGTGCCGACGGCGACCTGTCCGCGTAAACCCGAAGGCATAAATAGTATGCTGACTTCTTCTTCCACGGCTTCGTTACCGGCCTCGCCACAGTTGCATCAGGCCGCGGGACGGCGGCGACGTCCACCACGACGACCCGTGCCGCGCATGGTCGTGCCTTCCGGTGCCGGCTCGCGGAACTGCTTGATCCAGCGACCGCAATCCGGATCCTTGCCCAGCATGACATCGGCACCGAGACTCGCGGCGACGACTTCGGCATGCAGTGGATTGGTAATCGCCGACGTCATCCCGGCCTGGATCGCCATGCTGATGAAAGCACCGTTGAAGCCATTGCGATTAGGCAGACCAAAGCTGACATTGGATGCGCCACAGGTGGTGTTAACCTTGAGTTCGGTACGCAGACGATGGATTAATCGCAACACTTCTCGACCGGCAGAATTGATCGCGCCGATGGGCATGACCAGCGGGTCGACGACAACGTCGCAGGCCGGGATGCCATAGTCGGCCGCGCGCTCGACGATCTTTTTGGCGACCTTGTAACGCTCGTCGATATCTTCCGAGATACCGGTTTCGTCATTTGAAATAGCGACCACGGCGGCACCGTGCTTTTTAATCAGCGGCAAGACCCGATCAAGACTCTCGTCTTCACCGGTGACCGAGTTTACCAGCGCCTTGCCCTGGTAAACGGAAAGGCCGGATTCGAGTGCGTCGATAATGGATGAATCGATACTCAAGGGTACGTCGGTAAGGCTTTGAACCAATTGTATCGCTTCCGCAAGAATTCGTGGCTCGTCGGCCAACGGAATCCCGGCGTTAACGTCGAGCATATGTGCGCCCGCCTCGACTTGTGCAAGAGCATCGCTTTGCACGCGGCTGTAATCGCCATTTTTCATCTCTTCGGCCATAATTTTTCGACCGGTTGGGTTGATGCGCTCTCCAACGAGCACGAACGGGCGATCGAAGCCGATGACTAATTCTTTGGTAGCAGAACTGACAACCGTTTCCGTCATTTTTATATCCTCACAACACTCTTTAACTCTAAAACCGATTCACGCCGGAACATCAGGCTGAATGGGACTGAACTTCACAACCCGGGTACCACGGAACGCGCCCGTTCAGTACTCCCGACTGCTGAATGATTTCTCCGACCGCCTCTTCCTGGCGATATGCCATAACATGTACTCCACTCACTCCGTCGATTTCCCTGATTTGCTGAATCAATTCAACGCAGATCTTACGCCCTTCCAGCTTTGGTTCACTGGCGCCTTCGAGGCGTTTTATAATCGCATCGGGAATGTGGATACCGGGTACATTGTTACGAATCCAGAGCGCGGTACGCGCCGATGCCAACGGGCCAACTCCAGGAATAACAAAACATTGTTCGAGTAATCCCAGGTCTCTAGACCTGGCCATGAACTGTCGCAAATGCTCGATATCGAAAACATACTGTGTCTGCACAAATTGGGCGCCAGCAGCGATTTTCTTGGCCAGTCGGTGAGGTCGAAAATCAAATGGCGGCGCACTTGGATTTTCTGCGGCACCGAGAAACATTTGCGGAGCTGCCGTAATCGGCCTGCCGCTTAAAAAGCGAGATTCATCGCGCATCACGCGAATGGTTTCGAGTAGCGACATACTATCGAGATCGAACACCGGTTTTGCTTCGGGGTGATCACCCACCTGCACACCGTCACCGCTCAGGCAAAGTACGTTGGAAACACCCATCGCAGCCGCTCCGAGTACATCACCCTGAATTGCGATGCGATTCTTATCGCGGCAGGAAATCTGTAGTACCGGCGAGTAACCGACGTTGGTTAACAGCGCGCACATCGCGACACTGGACATGTGGCAATGCGCTCCCGAGCCGTCGGTCGCATTCATACCATCGACAAATCCGTCGAAGAGTCGGGCACGTTCGTATACATCCTCGGCGAGGGCTGAGTCAGGTGGCGCGAGCTCGGCGGTTACCACGAACTTGCCCGAGCGCAGTACCCGCTCGAGGCGACCCGTGGATACGTGTCCATCCAGATACGGCAACGAGCTGCCGGGATGTTGACCGACGGGTGCGTTCACTGCCCTACCTCGCTCTCTCGGGTTGCCACTTCGTCGCGGACCACACGTAACCAGGATGAACTGCCTTTGAGTAAATGATTGACCGGAATCTGCACCTGATGAATGGCATGCGTATCGCGCATTTGCTGGCTTCCGTTCCACGCATCTACCCAGACACAACGCATTTCAGGCTTTATTTCACAATGACCATCGAGCCTGACCCCACCGCAGGGACCATTGCGAATCGATTTGGGACAATTCATCGGGCAAGACATGCCGGTGGAACCGAGCGCGCATTTGCCGCACATCTGGCAATCGAACATCAGGCTCTTTACCGATTTCTCAACAAAACGAATCGGCTTTTCGAGACGCCCGTAACCGAGCACATTTAATAGTGGATGCAATTTGATCATGAGCGGCTCAAAGTTACAATAAACACTTTCCAGTTTTCTTGAATGAGCAACCGACCACTGACGAATTTTATACACTTTTCACTCCACTCAGGCATTTAAGCTACGGGTCTCGTCAACACCGCTAGCTCGAATCAAAGTTTCCAGTACTGCTTCCGTGTAATGTTCTTCGAGCTGCTGCACGAGCTGCTGCGCCTGTTCCTTGACGTCGCCATTAAAAGGTTGGCTGACGTCATGCCAGGGTTCAAACAACGCATCCTGCTGTTGCTTCCTGAGCCGGTATCCTGCCCGCTCGATCGCTTTCATGAAACGTAGTGGCAATCGTACCCGCGTGCTGCGCCGGCCTTCACGAATCACGACCCGTCCAGGAATGTCACGCCAGTAAACAATATTCAACTGCGCCACATCACCGCCTGCATTGCCGCATCGAGTTCCGGCACCATTTCGCCCATGCCGGTAAAAACCCGTTCAAAACGCAGGCCGAGTTGATCGGCTGCTGCGCGCGCCTGATCGGTCAGATCGTCGGAATCGGTTTGAGCGAGATAAACCAGGCGCGTGTAATTGCCGAAATACATTTCCAGCAGTTCGGGATGCCGATCGATCCCGAGTGTCTCGATAACCAGCCGTTGAAAATGCTGGGTCAGAAAATCGGTCAAATAAAAAGTACCCGGTTCTTCGTCCTGCATTTGCTGATAATTGTCACCTCCGGCGAGAAAATCGTAACAATGTGCGCCGGCCAGACGCTTTACATCGCGCTCCTCGAGTACTCGATCGAGTTCACCGCTGGTTCCACAGTCACCGTAGGCAACGAAGATATGCTCATATTTTTCACGAGCCTGATCTATTTTTTCGGCGACCACGGCAGGGATTTTCTCGGGACGTGCGTGCAAGTCCACGGTGATAGCCTGCAAATCCATTTGCGACCACTGCCCGAGTTTTTTTAATTCATTGACTTCACGTGCGATCGCAGCACAGGTTATGACCAGAATCGGAGCTGAGTTTTCCATCCCGTGTTAACACTCCGACAGCCAGTCCGCAGGTACCTAGCCGGCACGCAATTCGGAAACGAGCTGTTTGGCCGTATCGGCTGCAACAGCAGCATCACGGCAGTAGGCATCGGCACCAATGGCTTCACCAAACTCCTGATTCAGGGGCGCTCCACCCACGAGGATAATGTAGTCATCGCGAATACCCTGCTCTTTCATGGTGTCAATGATGACCTTCATGTAAGGCATGGTGGTCGTCAATAGTGCAGACATTCCCAGAATCTCGGGTTTGTGCTCTTCCAGCGCGGCGAGGAAGTCTTCAACCGGCGTGTTGATACCGAGGTCGACAACTTCGAAACCGGCACCTTCCATCATCATGCAAACCAGGTTTTTACCGATGTCGTGGATGTCACCCTTGACCGTACCGATGACCATCTTGCCCGCGTTCGGTTGGCCAGATTGTGATAACAGGGGCTTGAGCAGACCCATGCCAGCCTTCATCGAGTTGGCAGACATCAATACTTCAGGCACGAACAGGATACCATCACGAAAATCGATACCGACGATAGTCATACCGGCCACCAGAGCTTCGTTCAGGATTTTATTTGCATCCCAGCCACGATCCAGGAATATCTGGGTGCCCTCGGCGACTTCTTCCTTGAGACCGTTGTACAAATCATCGTGCATCTGTTCAACCAGCTCATCATCCGGAAGAGTGCTTAAATCCAGATCGTCTTCGTAGTCGTCATCGTCATCATAGTCGGTCATTTAAAATCCTCACGCAATCAGTCAGCGCCAGATGGGCACATATGAAGACGCAGAATAGTTTTTAAAAGTCCCGAAGGCTGACGTTGCAGCGACTCCACATTGCCTTTACGCGACACCGCTCGAAGATAGGATATTATTGATTATTAATTGGTTTTCCGAAGTCAGCAGCCTGTTTATCAAACCAAACTCGGTTAGGTTGGGTGAACTTCGCGCTGATCCTGATCACCGATATAAACCCGGTAGTTACCGAGTTTTTTCTCGCGGATGTAGCGTTCCAGCATCGCAATGATGGCCGCGTCGAGCGTTGTCACGATGCTGACGCCGGTGGCAAAATTTCCGAAGGCACGCCGCAGATCACGAGCATCGATTACGGTTTCGATTCTATCAGTCATGCAGAGTATTCCGATTAATAGATTAGCGATCCCATTTCCCGGGTTTGTTCGAGCATCTCGCCAACCCCGTTGTCATCGTAAATATTGCCGGCACGGTCCAGATATTGCTTGGCCCGATCCATCGCGAAATTGGAATTATAAAGCACTGCAATGACATTGGCCTGACGTTGAAACATCGAACGATCGCTGGTACTGGCCAGTGTTTCACTGGATTTGATCCTGAATTTCCAGGCGCGCTCGACCTCGCCGTTGCGCAGGTAACGATGGTAGAGCATCTGATAATCGCGCGCCTGCGAAGTCTGCGCAAGATCCTCCTGGTACTGCTCGAAAAGGCCATCGATCTCGCGTTCGACTTCACTTTTATCGGCGTCGCTGATCAAACTGCTGTCCAACCCATCGATGAGTCGTCGCACGTGGGTCATTTGCCCGGTGGAAGCAAACAACCTGGCTGCCTCGATTCGCGCCTGCTGTGCCTGATACCCATCCTGTATCTGGTCGTGCAACGAGGCCATTGCTTCCCAGGCGTCGGCTGCCGCACCAAAACGCCGGATATCCATATTTTGCTGAATGACCCTGTACAGGTCTTCGCTGACGCCCTGGTAATATCCGCGCGCTATGGAATTGCGCGCCTGCCACAGTTCGTCGTAGTTGTTGGACGCATGTCGGGCCAGTTCACGTGCGCGAATGTTCAGTTGCCCGAGTAACCGGTAACTACGCGCGGTACTCATCAGGTTGTCAGCGGACATGGCCAGGTATAACGCTTCCTGCAGATAAATCTCGGCGCTCGCCAATTCCTGTTGATTGATGGCGACTTCACCAAGCAACAACAGCGTATCGGCGAGACGGGTCTGGTCGTCCTGCGACACCGCTGCAGCTGCAACCACGAGCAAGTCGGTACGTGCCTGCTTGTAATTGCCCTGGCGCAACAACTCCCGGATGCGCTGGTCACGTCTGGCGTCATCCAGAGCGAGCCGTTCGAGACTGGCGTCGATGTCGAGTTCGTTGACATCGTCCGCGGATCGCCAATAGTCGTAGAAAACAGGGGCGCCACTGGTCGCCTCGATTCCATTTTCGGCCGGATCGTCACGCAACAGAAAGTAGTGCACCGCAAACAGTAACGCGAGCACCGGTATGGTTGTCACCGCATGATCCGGAATGTGGCCTTTGAATTTCATCGTATCGACCATGTTACGCCGCTCACAGACTAATGCAAAACCGTGCTTCCAAAGGTCTGACGACTTGCTAGGGCCTGTTAACAGGCCCTAAGATACACGCCCATGACAGATTTCAATCTGGATTCCGAAGTGATCACGTTTATCGACAAATGCCTCGAAGTCTCGAACCTGCCCACTGCCAACGGCGCAAAGCCGACATGACCCGCTTTCGAAACTACTTGATACTACAATTTGGCCAGGCCCGGAAACTGATGTGAACACACCTGCCCACGCGATCAACCATTTTGCGACGAAGACTTTGAGCTGATCAATGCCCTTGCGCAAGAAATCTCGGAGCTAGTTGTTTCGAACCCGTGACAGGCGCACAAACGCGCTTCATGCCAGACTCAAATGCTGTAGTAGTGCCCCATAATTCCGGCAAATACAGCTGCACCGACCCAGTGATTATGTAGAAATGCGCTAAAACAATGAGCCGGTACCCGATCGGCGATGATAAATTGTTCAAACCCCAGTAACAGTGCTGCGACTCCGAGTCCCAGGTAGTATATCCCGGAGAATTCCAGGTCCATTCCAATCAAAACCATCGCCAGCAGGAACATCACCTGCAACAGACCAATGAGAATCAGATCATACTCACCAAACAGGATTGCCGTCGATTTCACTCCCAGCTTCAGGTCATCCTCTCGGTCTACCATGCTGTAAATCGTGTCGTAGGCGACAGCCCAAACCAGGGTCGCCACGTACAGCAACCAGGCCTGTTTCGGCAGCGCCTCGGTCTGGGCTGCGAAAGCCATCGGAACCGACCAGCCAAAGGCAGCACCCATATGCACCTGGGGCAGGTAATGGAAGCGTTTCATGAAAGGGTAACTCGTGGCCAGCAGTATGCCGACAAAGGAAAGCTGAATGGTGAAACGATTCAGGCTCAGAACCAGCAAAAAAGCAATCAGCCCCAGCACCGCGAATACCATCAGCGCTTCTCTGGTGCTAATTTTTCCAGTGGTCAATGGACGCTCGCGGGTGCGCGTCACATGCAGATCGATATCCCGATCTGCGTAATCGTTGATCGCACAGCCCGCCGAACGCATCAAAAATGCACCACAGACAAACACGAACAGAATCCAGCCATCGGGCGAGCCATCGGCGGCGATCGCCAACGCCCACAGCGTCGGCCACAGTAACAGATAAAAACCAATCGGTTTCTCGAAGCGAATTAATTGCGCGTACAGACCCAGTCTTGGACCCAACTCGGACGGCAGATATGGAAATTTTAGTTCTGATAGTTTCATCAAAAATCGATGCGTGCCGCGAAAAAATCGTTACTATACGCGTTTCTTTCACCAGGGCGAAACAATGATTCGCAGTTTCAAGGGTACATCTCCGAGTATCGGCGACAACAGCTACATCGACGAATCTGCAGTCGTAATCGGCAATGTTGAAATCGGTGAAAATTGTTCGGTATGGCCGCTCACGGTAATTCGCGGAGATATTAATAAAATCCGCATCGGCAACAACACCAATATTCAGGATGGCAGCGTTTTACATGTCACACATCAGGGCGATTACAGCCCCGACGGAGCCGAGTTACATATCGGCAGTCAAGTTACAATTGGGCACAAGGCCCTGCTGCACGGTTGTCGCATTGGCAACCAGTGCCTGATCGGCATGGGTTCAATCGTGGCCGACAATGCGATAGTCGAAGACCGGGTCATCGTCGGCTCTGGCAGCCTGGTCCCACCGGACAAGGTACTCAAATCCGGGTACCTGTACTTCGGAAACCCGATTGTACAGAAACGCATGCTTAGCGAACGCGAGCTGGAATACCTTTCCTACGTGGCAGATCATTATGTTCTGCTGAAACAACACTATTGAAGATTCGGGCGATGAGGCGTTAGGAATTTCGCGAACATGAATCCAGTGTCCGTCTTTATGCCGCATGCGGTAAACGTAATCTAATTTTCCTTCGCCTACTTCGTAGGCTTCATACAGACCCTCACGGTCATCGTCATGTACTAGCGTCATATCGTCGTCGAGATGCCGGTATCGATGAAGAAAATCCTGTACGCTATAACCGTATATTTCCGCATACTCATCGGAAATATCGAGGTACTCATGGGCAACTTCGTCAAAACGCCAATAGCCCAATTTGGTCGTTCGTGCCGCCAGCCGAAGTTTTGCCGCACTTTCTTCGACATGCTGCGCATCTTCGCATGCTCGGTCAAATCCTGGATCAATCCAACCATATCTCCACGGCCATCCTCGATGCTCATACCAAAGATATGCGCATAGGAGGGGGTACAGGATATGATGCAGGCGTTATCGTAACCCCATTCGCAATATCCGAAACGGGCAATCTCCTGTGTAGCATCGAAGAATGCCTGGTGGTGTCACAAACGTTGAAATCCTGCTTCCGGTTCCTCGAAACCGGTCTTCTCCGCAGCTACGGAAAGTTTTGAATTCCAGCCGATATTTTCTGGTTGGGTTTTCAATGGTGTCTCAGTAAAGATCCGTGCATTGAAAATTTATATTGTGAAAACCCGATTATAGTGCGATTCCCCCTTTAAGCGATGGCGAGGCTATTGCGCTTCAAATTGAACAGATCGAAGCTGCAGAACCCGAATCATCGCCGGACAAGTCTGTAGCGCCAATTATCGATTCTCCCATTGTCGGGCAATCTCACGTAATCCACCGAGGGCCAGGTCCAGGGTTTCCTGAAAACGCGCCACTTCGGGATAGACCATATAGGCAGGTCGCTTCATCTCGGGCGCGCCGTGCACCAGGAACAGCTCGCCCAGCTCGATAAAGGGTTGTACAACACGCATCGGGAAATAACCTGAACCGCCGTTTTGACGGATGTACTCAAGCCCGAGCGAACCCAGACCCACCGAAATGGCGGGGGTATCCATATTGGGAAAAGCCTCGCCGTGGCGGCGACGAAATTCCTCGCCCCAGTCTACGAAGACATAGTCCTCAACCCAGCCATCCACCATTTCGCGTTGATCGGTCGAAACCAGTAACAGCGTTTCCTCTAGTAGGTCTTCGGTGATGAGTCCGGGGGTTTGACGCGGGTTATACATGACCCCGATATCGAGCAGGCCATCGGAGAGCTGGCGCATCAGACTCGGCGAGTAATCGGCTTCGACGTGGATAGCGATATCGTTGGCATTTTCCCGCATCCATGGAATCCACCTCAGAATCAGGCTATCCCAAAGGCTAACCTGTGACCCGAGACCGATCCCGTGGCGAAAATTTTCAGGTAAGGAAATGCGTTGTTGGGCCTGTTGCCAGAGACGCTGGATATTGAGGGCGTACTCGCGAAAATGCTGCCCGGCCGAAGTCAGTTCGACCCCGGAATGACCGCGTTTGAACAGAATTCTGCCAAACCGGTCCTCCATCGCCTTGACGCGCGCACTAACCGTGGATTGCGTTACATGCAGGTTTTCTGCGGCACGATTGAAATTACCGCAATTGGAAATTTCCAGGAAAGTACGAATATGGTCAATTTTCACAGGAACCTCGGGTGCTGATGGCGATCGGATTACTCGATAATACTAACCATAAAAATTTGCTTTTCAAATATCTTTCGCCTTCTAGACTAACAATCTGTTTTACCTCAGACGATGCAATGCTATCCAGATTTTTTAATCACATGACAGGAACAGCAGGCGGCGCCACCATCCTGGTTTTCGGCCTCTTCCTGTTCTCGATCCAGGATGTCATTATCAAGCACTTCAGCGATGACTACTCAGTCCTGCAAATCGTTTTTGTGCGCGGCATGATTGCAATGATGCTGTTACTACTGTTATTCACAATCATGCATGACCGCGTTCCTCTGATTTCCAGGCGGCCACTACTGATGATCTGTCGGGGCCTGTTTGGATTTGCTTCTTACACCTGCTACTACCTCGCGGTTGCCGCGATGCCGCTGGCTGAAGTGGTCACGATCACATTTACAATGCCACTGTTCGTCACCGCAATGTCGGCACTGATTCTGCATGAAAAAGTAGGAATACGACGCTGGAGCGCGGTTGTCGTAGGCTTTATCGGTGTGTTGATTATATTATCGCCACGCGGAGAGTTTAATGCCCTGGCGGTATCGTTTGCCTTCATTGCAGCTATCACCTACGCAAGCCAGACTATTTTTACACGCTTTCTGGGCAGCCACGACCATCCCCTAACCATCGCTTTCAACGCTATTTTTATATTCACCTGCGTCAGTGGAGTTCTGACACTGTTGATGCTCAGTGGCACCATATCGATTTCATCGAACCATCCCTCGCTGGCCTTTTTCGGCCGCGACTGGGTCATGCCTGGAAATGTCGATTTATTACTGATGCTGGTAATCGGGTTGATCGCCGCAATCGGGTTTTACTGCCTGTCACAGGCCTATTGCGTGTCCGAAGCGAGTGCAATCGCACCGTTCGAATTCACTTATATTTTGTGGGCGGTATTTTTCGGCTACCTGTTATGGAACGAAACCCCGGGACCGACCACTTTCGCCGGCATCATTGTGCTGGTTTCGAGCAGCCTCTATATCTGGTATCGCGAACGCCAGATCGAGCTTCCCGAGACGGCTGTATTGCCCGTGCAGGCCACCGCGATAGTGCAGCAAGACCAACACTAGCCTCCATTTCGAGCGACCTGGCCAATGCCGTAACAGACCTGTAACGGTAACAAATACCCCTCTCGTGGATGGCAGTAGCGAGCATGCGGAGCCGACTCCCAGCCGACTAATCTATCTTCGCGATCCTTTTCCACGAGGTTTCGATCAGTTAAGATTTGCGCCAGCCAGGTTTCAAATTCCTGGTTACGCGGATCGATCGTATCGTCGCGTTTGCCCCATAAATGCCTGCATGTTATGAAACGAAAATCCTGAGTCGAATAGCAACAGGTTTTCAGATTTCAACTCGGCAATCGCCTGACCGATACGAACGTGTAAACCAGGATCAAGGCTGCTGCTGGCTGCAAAACTATTATTCGTTGAGTCACGGGTTATGCCTTCATCAGAATCAGGTTTTCACGATTGATCAGCTCGGGATCGTCCTGGTAGCCCAGAATCTCCGGGATGGCGCTGCTTGCTTTGCCAATAATCTGCTTGCATTCATCGGAAGGGTAGTTGACCAGACCACGTGCGATTTCGGTACCATCGGGCGCCAGACAGGCGACCACTTCACCACGGTTGAAAACACCCTTTACAGCCTTGACTCCAACCGGTAGCAGGCTGGCATTTTTATCGAGCAAGACCTTAACGGCGCCTTCATCCAGACTCAACTCACCGGCACAGCGCATATGCCCGGCGAGCCATTGCTTGCGCGCCGCGAGGTGACCTTCACTGGCCTCGAGAAAACTGCCCAGCGCTTCGCCTCGTACCACGCGCGTGATGACATCGTCCAGTTTGCCGAAGACGATAACGGTATGAGTACCCGAACGTGTGGCAAGCTGGGCTGCGCTGACCTTGGTCTGCATTCCACCACTGCCAAGATGCCCGCCACTTGGCCCCGCGTATTCCATCAGCTTCGCATCACGGGCATCCGCTCGCTCGATCAGTTTTGCATCCGCGTTGTGTGTCGGGTTGGAATCGAACAGGCCTTGCTGGTCGGTCAATATGATCAGTAAATCGGCTTCGATTAAATTGGCCACCATGGCACCGAGCGTATCGTTATCACCGAAACGAATTTCTTCATTTGAAATGCTGTCATTTTCATTGACCACAGGTACGGTACCGAACTCGAGCAAGGTGCGCAGCGTGGTGCGCGCATTCAGGTAACGTCGGCGGTTGGATAAATCCGCGTGAGTGAGCAGGATTTGTGCGCTGTGGATACCGTGCGCCTGGAAGCAGGCCTCGTATGCCTGTACCAGCCCCATTTGTCCAACCGCCGCGGTCGCTTGCAGTTCGGAAATGTTACTCGGGCGGGATTTTAGTCCAAGCCTGGTTATGCCTTCGGCGATCGAACCTGATGACACCAGCACCACGTCCAGGCCCTCGGCCCGCAACTGCGCCATTTGTTCGGACCAGGCCGCAATCATCTCACGGTCCAGGCCCTTGCCACCGGCGGTGAGCAGGGTGGAACCAATCTTGACGACAACTTTCTTATACTGGTTCATCGGTTTCCAGGAAACTCATAATATCGTGACAGAGTTGATCGACACCCTGTCCTTTGATCGCACTGATCGAGAACACCGGGCCTTGCCAATCGAGTCCCGCAGTTATCTCGGCGCACAGCCTCTCGCGTTCATCCTCCGCTACCAGGTCCAGTTTGTTCAGTACCAGCCAGCGTGGCTTCTCATATAACGAATCATCATAGCGGTGCAGCTCTCGCAGTATCTTGCGCGCCGAATCGACCGCAGTATCCATACTTTCATCGGGCAAGACATCGATTATATGTAGCAGCAGACGAGTGCGTTGCAAGTGTTTCAAAAATTGTATACCGAGGCCAACGCCATCGGCCGCACCTTCGATCAGCCCAGGAATATCGGCAATCACAAAGCTACGATGCGTGCCGACGCTGACTACGCCCAAATTCGGATGCAAGGTCGTAAAGGGGTAGTCAGCGACCTTGGGTTTGGCTGCCGAGACGGAGCGAATAAAGGTTGATTTTCCCGCATTGGGCATGCCCAGCAAGCCGACATCGGCGATTACCTTGAGCTCGAGCTTGAGATCGAACTGCTCGCCCGCACTACCCTTGGTACACTGTCGTGGCGCACGATTGGTCGAGCTCTTGTATCGCACGTTGCCGAGTCCGTGAAAACCCCCACGAGCAATCAGCAGCGGTTCTTCGGGCGAGGACACGTCAGCGATCAATTCGCCCTGATCCACGGTTGTGATCATGGTTCCCAGCGGCACCTCGATGATGACATCTTCACCCTTTGCGCCCGTACAGTTCTTACCCTGGCCGTTAGCGCCGCGCCTGGCGACGAAGCGGCGCGTATGGCGAAAATCGGAGAGTGTATTCAAATCGGTCGAACCGATCACGTACACCGATCCACCATCGCCGCCGTCACCACCGTCAGGCCCCCCCATCGGGATATATTTTTCACGGCGGAAACTGACGATTCCATTGCCGCCGTTTCCGGCTTTAACGTATATATTGGCTTCGTCGATAAATTTCATCGCAGGATAATACCATCGGGAAATAAAAAAGCCCCGCGCGCGCGAGGCTTTTAAATTCGAGTTATGCGCGGGGCTTCGCCAGGGATCGCTGCTGATGGCCATTTTTTTGGCCAACCAGGGGCGAGCTGAGCGTCATATAGTTACATTGTACGAGCGAACTTCAACGCCGTTGGACGGAAAAATGGCCCCAGCCCCGACCCATACAATTTAGATGAGGGGGTTGCGCCGTTTCAAATAGTCTTAACAGGCCCTAGCTGACCACGCTGATAAAGGTGCGGTTGTGACGGCCCTTGACCTTGAATTCGACCTTGCCTTCGGCTTTCGCGTACAGGGTGTGGTCCTTACCACAGCCGACATTGTCTCCGGGGTGGAACTTGGTGCCACGCTGACGTACCAGGATATTGCCCGGAATGACCGCTTCACCACCGAACTTCTTCACGCCCAAACGTTTGGATTCGGAATCGCGACCATTGCGTGTACTGCCCGCTGCTTTCTTATGTGCCATTGCTTAACAACCTATGCCTTGATATCGGTTACTTCGATTTCAGTATAGCTTTGACGGTGACCCATCTGGCTACGCGAATGCTTGCGGCGGCGAAATTTGATGATTTCAATCTTGTCGCCACGCCCATGTGACATGATCTTGGCTGTTACCGAAGCCTTGTCGAGCGTTGGGGTTCCTACGGAAACCTTGTCGCCGTCGGCAACCATCAATACGTTGTCGAGCTTGACGGTCGAACCCTCGTCGCCGGCCAGCTTTTCTACGCGCAGGGTTTCACCCTTGGTTACCTTGTACTGTTTTCCGCCTGTGGCGATGACAGCGTACATGTGTTACTCCGATGCAATACTGAAAAAGGTGGCGAATTCTATCCGCTGGCGCCATGCAGGTCAATGCCTTTAACCCCGTCGGGATCATATATTACGCATCAAATTCTGAATTATTCCATCGACGGCGGTCTATAAAGCCTGTTGCGACTGACCGCGCCGGAATGCGCGGGACTAGCCCGCATTTCTCACCACCTTTCGTAGTGAGAAATGCGGGCTAGTCGAGGTCGGGTTTTTTGAGGTGGGTGATGGCAAGAGTCAATAACAGCAGGACGGTGGCGCAGACGACGATGGCGGGACCGGTCTGCCAATCGAAATGGAAGGAGCTGGTGACGCCACCGGCGAGCGCGCCGAGACCGTAGAGCCCGCTAATCAACACCATCTGCTCGGGGTTGCGGCTAAACAGGCGCGCGCTACTGGTCGGGATCACCAGCATCGCCGCGATCAGCAAAACGCCCATGACTTTCATCATCACCGCGACCAGCAGTGCAATCATGATGTACATCAGAAACTGAACCTTGCGCACTTTTATACCTTCAGCTTGTGCGATTTCGCGACTGACCGAAACCGCGACAAAAGAACGCCAGTGATGCATCAGCAAAAACAACAACAAAATCGTGGTCAGCAACAGGCCTATCAGATCTGTGCGGGTAGTCGCCAGCAAGTCACCAAACAATATCGCTTCGAGATTAACCGTATGGGCTGGCAACAGGCCCACCAGGATAATGCCGCCAGCCAGTCCGGTGTGTGAAATAATCGCCAGCGTGGTTTCGGAAAGTGCGCTGTTGAAACTGCTGACCCGGCTGAGCGAAAACACAATCAACAAAGCCACCGCCAGCACTCCAAAAAGGGGTTTCACTTCCAGCAATAAGCCGAGAGCGACGCCGAGCACAGCGGCATGTCCCAGGGTATCGCTTAAAAAAGCGAGGCGTTGCCACACCATCAGGCATCCCATGGGTGCCGCAATCGCAACCATGATCAAACCGGCGATAACGCTGCGCACGAGGAAATCATCCAGCCACTCAGTCATGCCGGTGCTCCGCGTGATCACCCGAAACATCATGCTCGTGATCGTGATGATGCGCGTAGATCGCGATCGAGTCGGCCGTCTGCTGACCGAACAGGGCCAGATATTCCGGGTGCTGGCTGACCGAATCGGGTAAACCGGAACAACACAGGTGCCGATTCAGGCAAAGTACCTGGTCGGTTTGCGACATGACCAGGTGCAAGTCATGCGACACCAGTAACACCGCGCACTGCAATTGATCGCGTAACTCGCCGATCAGTTCGTACATCCTGATTTCGCCGCTGACATCGACTCCGGCAGTCGGCTCGTCGAGCACCAGCAAGTCGGGTTTACCGAGTGTGGTGCGTGCCAGCAAGACTCGTTTCAACTCGCCTTCGGACAACGAGTGCACCTGGCGTCGACGCAAGTATCCAACTTCGGTCTGCATCAAGGCATACACGATCTCCTCTTCGCTCGCAGGTTGCGTGAGCTGCAACAGGCGATCAACACTCAAAGGCATTAGCCTGTTGACATACACCTTTTGCGGCAAATAGCCAATGCGCAAGCCCGGCATGCGCTCGACCTCGCCATTGAAATTATCGATCAGACCATTGACGATATTGGTCAGGGTCGATTTGCCGGCACCGTTCGGGCCGATAATGGTGGTGATTTGAGCGCGCTTGAGCTCGAAGCTGATATCATCGAGAATCAGGCGCTTGCCTTGCGTGTAACCCAGTTTATGCGCTCTCAGTAACAAGTCAGCCCGCATGTTTCTGACACTCCGCACACAGACCGGTTATCTCGACGACCGAATGATCGACCTCAAAACCCAGACTGTTGGCCTCTGCCAGCAGACTGCGGTCACTATTTTCGAGTTCTGCAATGCGTTCGCAATCGCGGCAAATCAGGAACTGGGCGCCGTTTTGGTGGCCCGGCTGAATGCAGCAGATAAATGCATTTCTGCTTTCGATACGATGGATCAGACCCTCCGCCACTAAAAACTCGAGCGCACGGTAAACAATCGGCGGCGCGATTCTGTCGACAGCGCCACCACGGTTCAACTCGGCGAGAATATCGTAGGCACCCATGGGTCGATGGCTCGCCAACAGAATTTCAAGCACCTGGCGCCTGCGCGAGGTCAGTCGCAGTTGGCGTACTTCACACAAACGCTTTGCCGCGGACATTAACTGACGCTGACAACGGCGATGGTCATGCTTGCGGAAAGCGATATCGGCAGACTTAGGTTTAGCTGGCATAATGTTATATTATAACGTAACCTAAATTATAAACACAGTTCGACTACCCTACATGCGATTATTAATTCTGTTGCTATGTCTGCCGCTCAGCATTGTCATCGCGAGCCCACGCGTGGTCACATCGATCCTGCCCCTGCACGAGATCACCTCGGAACTAATGATCGGCATCACAAATCCTGACGTCATCATCAAGGATCATGCTTCGACTCACCATTTCGCGTTCAAACCCTCACATATGAAATTACTGCAGCAGGCCGACCTGGTGATCTGGATAGACCGACATTTCGAGTCCGGTTTCACGCGCATGCCGGAAATAATGGCAAACAGCGCGCTCCAACTTGAACTGATGTCCGAACTCGGCATCGGCGAAAGCGATGGCCACATCTGGTACTCACCCCGACTTTTGCTGCGCAGCATAGAAATCATCAGCAGCAGACTGCAACAACTCGATCCGCTACACCAGGCACAATACCGGGGCAACGCCGAGCGCTTGAGCGAGCAGATAAAACGGTGGCATTTAGACCAGCAATCCAGGTGGCAAAATCTCGAACCACATTTTATCACCGACCATGCGTTCAGCTCACATTTTGACCAAGACATGGGATTCGCCGCGATCGCCACAATCCACGACCAGCACGACACTCATGGCGGTCTCAAGCAATTGAACGAACTCGAAAATCGGCTGCAACAAAACCCGGCTACCTGCCTGCTAACCCTGGAAGACCCGCCTTCACCGCTGGCACGCAACCTCGCGCAAAAATATCAGATCAGGATCATCAATGTCGCGCTGATGCCGGTAAGCAAGCTGCAACCGCAGATCATTCAACGCCTGGAGCAACTGGCCAGGGCCCTTCGGGAATGTATTTAGGGAAACTCTGCATAAGCCCTGCTGACTTAGCAGAGCACGAAAAATGCAACCACGATTTTACGTTTTTCCCTATTTTTCAATCACTTGCGCGATCGAGAAATAGCGGCACATTCCTGTGCCACTGAAATCTCTGCATTTTGTCGAGTTTCCCCGGCAATCCGAGCGGATAAACCCACTGAATGCACCTAAAACCAGAATCGATTGCGAACTCTGCCATCAGTCGTTACATTCCCCTTAACCCAAAAAACAGAAGTCCCACGACATGACCAATCCAGTTGGCTCAGACAGCCTTAATCCCCTGTTCATCTACGAAGACGCAAAACGCGAGGCCTTAATCGCTCAAGCACAAGAATTGCCGTCGGTCGAAATCAGTTCGGCCGCGGCCGCAAACGCGGTGATGCTGGGCGGCGGCTATTTCACCCCGCTCGAAGGATATATGAACCTCGCCGATGCGCTCAGCGTCGCCAGGGAAATGCATACTTCCGATGGCAGGTTTTTTCCGGTGCCGATTTTAAACCTGGTGGAGTCAATTGACGCCATCGAAGGTGCCGGTAGAATCGCGTTGCGCGACCCCAATGTCGACGGTAACCCGGTGATTGCGATTCAGCAGGTCGAAGCGATCGAAGTGGTCAATGACGCAGACATGAACCTGATGACTGAAAAAGTTTATCGTACGACCGACATGGAGCATCCCGGCGTAGCGGCATTCAATGGTCACGGACGTCATGCGATCAGCGGCCCGATTCAGGTACTCAACTTCAGTTATTTCGAAACTGACTTTCCTGATACTTTCAGGACTGCAGTACAGATACGCGCGGAAATCGAGGCGCGTGGCTGGAAGCGCGTGGTCGCCTTTCAAACCCGTAACCCGATGCACCTGGCACACGAAGAACTGTGTCACATGGCGATGGATCGACTACAGTGCGACGGGTTGGTAATTCACATGCTGCTCGGCCAGCTCAAACCCGGCGATATCCCGGCCGATGTACGCGACGACGCGATTCGCACGATGGTGCGGATGTATTTCCCGGAAAACAGTGCAATCGTCACCGGATACGGCTTCGATATGCTCTATGCCGGTCCGCGCGAAGCCGTGTTGCACGCTTATTTCCGTCAGAATATGGGCGCCAGCCATTTCATCATCGGTCGCGATCACGCTGGAGTTGGCGATTATTACGGTGCCTTCGACGCGCAAACTATTTTCGATACCGAGGTTCCCGCGGATGCGCTGGAGATAGAAATATTCCGTGCCGACCATACTGCCTGGTCGAAAAAACTGGACCGCGTTGTGATGATGAACGAAGCGCCCAATCACACCAAGGAAGATTTCGTATTACTTTCCGGCACCAGGGTCCGTGAAATGCTGGGCGAGGGTATCGCTCCACCAAAAGAGTTCTCGCGCCCCGAGGTGGCCAAAATACTGATTAATTATTATCAATCCTTATAAATAAAATACCGTATAACGCTAGATCGCGGGCAGTGTCTTTGCGATACTCCGAACTATGTCCGAAGCAGCAGTAAATACCGGCGATTCCTTCTCGCTGGAAGACCTGAAAAACCTCACCGATGGCGATATGCTTCGCGTGAACCAGGTCATTACCGACAACCTGGCATCGGAAGTCGTGCTCATCAATCAACTCAGCCAGCATATTATTCTCAGTGGCGGCAAACGACTGCGTCCGATGCTGGTTATCCTCGCCGCCAGAGCCTGTCGATACGACGGCCAGGACGACGCTTTGCTGGCCGCGGTGGTAGAATTTATTCACACCGCGACACTATTGCACGACGACGTTGTCGATGATTCGGACATGCGTCGCGGCAAACAGACCGCAAGCACTATCTGGGGAAACGAGGCAGCCGTACTGGTCGGAGATTACCTGTATTCACGCGCCTTTCAGATGATGGTCAGGGCTCAGTCCATGGTAATCATGGACTTGCTCGCCAACACCACCAACACCATCGCCCAGGGGGAAGTACTGCAATTGCTCAATATTCGGGATCCGAATACCAGCGAGGAGAAGTACCACGAAGTCATCTACGCCAAGACCGCCTGCCTGTTCGAAGCCGCGTCACGAATCGGCGCCCTGCTGGGCGGGGTCTCGGCAGATACACAGCTTGCACTACAGGCCTATGGAAAACATCTGGGGGTCGCTTTTCAGCTGATCGATGATGTGCTCGATTATTCCGCGCAAAGCGATGAACTGGGCAAGAACGTGGGAGACGATCTCTCCGAAGGTAAACCCACCCTGCCGCTGATTCGGGCGATGGAAGTCGGAAATGACAGCCAGAAAGCCTTGGTGCGTGAAGCGATCGAAACCGGCAAGGTTGACCGCCTTGATGAAATCAAGCAGGTTATCGCCGAAACCGGGGCGCTGCAGTATACCCTCGACCAGGCACATGCCGAGTCGGCCGCAGCCAAACGGCAAATTGCCGTTCTCGAGGAGAGCGCATACAAACGCGCACTGACATTTCTCGCCGACTACGCGGTCGAAAGAAGCTACTAGCCCACCTTTCTATCACGACCACGCGATGGTGTTTTGCGATAAACAGTAGTGAGACATGCGGGTTAAGCCGCCGATGATACCTGCAGCGGATTCAGCGAAGCCCCCAGTGCGAGGCTGATATCGAGACACATATCCGTCTGGTTCAGCGTATACAGGTGAATGTGATCGACACCTTCCCGGATCAGGCGCCCACATAGATCAACCGCCAGTTGCAGCGATAATTCGTACTGCGCGACGGAGTCATGCGTCACCTTGTCGTACAAGCCCGCGTATTCACGTGGTACCGATGCACCACAGCGTTGGCTGAATTCGACGACCTTTTCCAGGTCGTGGATCGGCAATATGCCGGGGACTATCGGTTTGTCTATACCGATACTGTCGGTCCGGTCGCGAAAGCGCAGGTAACTTTCGGCATCGAAGAAGTATTGGGTGATTGCGCGCTGCGCGCCGGCATCGAATTTTCGTTGCAAATGGCGTAAATCGTCGAGGTCGCTGCGCGCCTGTGGATGCCCTTCCGGATAGGCCGCAACGCTGATATCAAAACTGCCCAGTTGTGTCAGCGCCTCGACCAACTCCACGGCCGATCCATAGGCATATTGGGACCCACCTGTACTATCGTCTACCGCGTCTCCGCGCAGGGCGACGATACGCCGGATACCGGCTGCGGAAAAGTCCTGCGCGACGTTCATCACCTGCCCTCTGTCGGCATTGGCACAGGTCAGATGTGCCGCGACCTCAACCGGGGATTCACGATGCATGGCGAGAGCCGAGTCGACACTGACCTGTTGCGCACTGCCGAGAGCACCATAAGTCATAGAGAAAAACTCCGGGCGCAAACGTTCGAGTTGACCCATCGCACGCCACAGGCGACGCTCCATCTTGGCCGAACGCGGCGGAAAGAACTCGTAAGATAATTTTAACCCCGGTGAATGGCTCATTTCGATTCCCTGCTCAACTCGCCTGCACCGATTTCAGTTGATGAATATTTTCGCGTCGCCGCGCCTGCCAGAATTTCACCGTCAGCGGCTCACCCACCAATTGTTCAATTTTCGTACTCGCAGTCAGACCTGCGGTCTTAAAGCATTGCCTGATTTCACTGTCTGAATAACCTAGCCGATGATGGTTGAATTCGCTGCGTAATTTTTCTTCGCTATGCGCGGCAAAATCGATAACGATAACGCGTCCTTTTGGACGCATCACCCGCGCAGCCTCGCGAATCGCTTCCTGGGGATCATCGCTATAGTGCAAAACCATGTGCACGACCACCAGATCGACGCTGGAATCTTCGACTGGCAGATTGTACATATTGCCCTTGCGTACGTGGATATTGGTCAATCCACTGCTTTCGATGTTGCTTCGCGCTACCGCCAGCATTCCCTTGCTCAGATCGATGCCCTCACCACGCGCTACATGCGGCGCCAGGATTTCGAGTATGCGTCCCGTGCCGGTTCCAATATCCAGCAATTCGCGTACAGGCTGATCACCGATGATGGTCAGCAACTTCTCTTCGACCTGTTGTTGTGACACATAAAGTGAGCGGATCGAATCCCAGCTCTCCGCCACCGTGTGGAAGTAATCCTGAGCCTTTTTAGCGCGAACGTCGCGCACCTGCTCCAGCCTGGAAAAATCACGATTAAGGCCGGTATCCGCGTCAGGCATCAATTCGACCAATGAGCGGGCGAGTTGTGTCGCGGCGCCATGGTCGGCGAGGCGGAAGAATACCTGTGCGCCTTCGGGTATGCGTTCCAGCAAGCCGGCATCAACCATTAACTTGAGATGGCGCGAAACGCGGGGCTGACTTTGCCCGAGAATCTGCACCAGCTCCGAAACACTGAGTTCTCCGCGTGCGCATAGCGCGAGAATACGCAGCCGCGTATGTTCGCCCGCAGCGCGTAATCCAACCAGTAAGGTATCCAGGTTTTGCATTGTTTTGAAATTATGATATAAAGATATCTTTATATGTTAATTTAATTATCAAAAAAGTCAATATGCAAATCCAAAACAGCGAACTGAGACAAGCTTTACAACAGCGAATTCTGCTCCTCGACGGCGCAATGGGTACGATGATCCAGGCCCACAATTTAACCGAAAATGATTATCGTGGAGATCGTTTTGCGAACTGGCAACAGGAGCTGCGTGGCAACAATGACCTGCTCAACCTGACCCAGCCGCAACTCATCGAAGGTATTCACGAGGCTTACCTCGAAGCTGGCGCGGACATCATCGAAACCAATAGTTTTAATTCAACCTCTATCGCGTTAGCCGACTACGGCATGGAAGCGCTGGTGACCGAACTCAATCAGGCCGCAGCAAGACTCGCGCGTGCCGCAGTCGATCGCTATCGGCAAAACACAGACGCAGAACCGCGCTGGGTAGCCGGTGTGCTCGGGCCGACGAATCGCACCGCGAGCCTGTCACCCGATGTACACGATCCGGGTTATCGTAATATCGAATTCGAACAACTGGTCAGCGCCTACGCCGAGGCAAGCCGGGGATTGATCGACGGCGGCATCGATCTGATTTTGATTGAAACCGTTTTCGACACGCTAAACGCACGCGCCGCAATCTTTGCGCTGGAGACCGTTTTCGAGGAAATTGACCGGTGCCTGCCAGTGATGATCTCGGGAACTATTACCGATGCCTCGGGACGTACGCTGTCGGGACAGACCTGCGAAGCATTCTGGCATTCGGTGCGTCATGCAAAACCGATTTCGATTGGATTGAATTGTGCGCTCGGTCCAAAGGAGCTACGGCAATACGTTGCAAACCTGTCTGCTGTCGCCGATTGCCATGTCAGTGCACACCCCAACGCCGGACTACCAAACGAATTCGGCGGATATGACGAATCACCCGAGACCATGGCGGCACATATCGGGGAATGGGCCAGTGCGGGTCTGCTCAACATCGTCGGTGGCTGTTGCGGTACCACGGCGCAACATATTCGTTTGCTGCGGGATGCACTGGACGGTATCGCACCACGCCAACCAGCCAGTGTCGCCAAGGGCTGTCGCCTTTCCGGACTGGAAGCGGTCACCATCCGTGCCGACTCACTATTCGTCAACGTCGGCGAGCGCAGCAATGTAACCGGGTCAGCTCTATTCAAACGTCTCATCGTCGAAAAAGATTACGAAGCAGCGCTCAAGGTCGCTCGCCAACAAGTCGAAAACGGCGCCCAGATTATCGACATCAATATGGACGAGGGCTTGCTCGACTCGATTGAGGAAATGCGCCATTTTCTCAAACTGATCGCATCCGAGCCCGACATTTCTCGCGTGCCATTGATGATCGATTCCTCGCGTTGGGAGGTGATCGAAGCCGGTTTGCAAAACCTGCAAGGTAAATCGATAGTCAATTCGATCAGCCTGAAAGAAGGCGAGGCAGAGTTTATCCGCCAGGCGCGACTGTGCCTGCGTTACGGCGCTGCGGTCGTCGTCATGGCCTTTGATGAGCAGGGTCAGGCCGACAGTGTCGAACATCGCGTCGAAATCTGCGAACGGGCCTATCATATCCTCGTCGACAAACTCGGGTTCGAAGCAAGCGATGTCATTTTCGATCCCAATATTTTCGCGGTCGCAACGGGTATGCCTGAGCACAATCACTTCGGGCTCGCCTTCATCGAGGCAACTCGCCTTATCAAGCAAAAACTGCCCGGCACCCTGGTATCTGGTGGTCTCTCCAACGTATCATTTTCGTTTCGTGGCAATAACCCGGTGCGCGAAGCGATCCACGCGGTATTCCTCTACCACGCGATCCAGGCAGGACTGGGTATGAGCATTGTCAACGCCGGACAACTGGCAATCTACGATGAAATTCCCGAGACCTTGCGCAACGCGGTAGAGGATGTCGTGTTAAACCGGGATGACGGCGCGACAGATCGTTTACTGGCCATCGCCGATGAATACCGTGGACTTGAAACAGTGAGGGATGATTCATCGGAAGAATGGCGCGACTGGCCGGTGTTCGAACGCCTGCAGCACGCCCTGGTAAAGGGCATCGCCGATTTTATCGAAGCCGACACTGCAGAGGCATTGCAGCAGGTGGATAGTCCTTTGCAACTGATCGAGGGTCCGCTGATGGAGGGCATGAACGTGGTCGGCGACCTGTTCGGCGCTGGTAAGATGTTTCTGCCACAGGTGGTCAAATCCGCCCGCGTGATGAAAAAAGCGGTCGCCTGGCTGGAACCGTTCATGCAGGCGGATCAAGCCACACGAAAAAGCGCGGGTAAAGTTTTACTCGCGACCGCGCGCGGCGATGTACACGACATTGGAAAGAACATCGTCGGTGTGGTGTTGCAATGCAATGGTTACGAGATCATCGATCTGGGTGTCATGGTGTCGGCGGAAACCATACTCGAAACGGTGCGCGAACAGTCTGTCGATCTGATCGGTGTTTCGGGCCTGATCACGCCCTCTCTAGAGGAAATGAGCCACGTGGCGAAGGAATTGCAACGTCAAAAATTTAATATACCGCTACTAATCGGTGGCGCCACCACCTCGAAAATGCATACCGCGGTCAAAATTGATCCGCACTACCAGGCTCCGGTAGTGTATGTCCCCGATGCGTCGCGCTGCGTCAATGTCGCGCGCCAACTGCTCGGATCGGGCCGCGATGAATTTTGCTTAAGCCTGAATCACGACTATGACCACTTCCGTGAGCGCTTTCAGGCAAAGCTCGAACAGCGCGAGTTCCTGAGCCTTTCAGCAGCTCGTGCGAACCGCCTGGAAACCGACTGGATCAACTATAGACCGGTACCGCCTAACAGGCCGGGGATTCAGCAATTAATCAACTTTCCGCTCAAGACTCTTAGTGAGTTTATCGACTGGACGCCGTTCTTTTCGACCTGGGAATTACGCGCCAAATATCCGCGTGTACTCGACCACGAACGCTTCGGCAGCCAGGCGCGTGAGCTTTTCGACGACGCGCAAAGCATGCTCGGAGAATGGATCGATTCGGGCAGCGTCAGCGCTAACGCGGTATTTGGCCTGTTTCCGGCGAATAGCATCGAATACGATGATATCGAAATTTACCGTGACCCATCCCGCAACCAGGTATTAACGCGCGTTATCGGGTTGCGTCAGCAAACCCCGCACCCAGGCGATCGCGCGAACCTGTCATTGGCCGATTTTGTGGCCCCTGCCGAAACCGGGCAGGCCGATTACATCGGTGCATTTGCGGTCACCGCCGGCATCGGTCTGGACAAACTGGTCGCATCCTACGAGCAACAACATGATGTCTACCGTGCGATGATGGCCAAGGCGCTCGCCGATCGACTCGCTGAAGCTTTCGCCGAATATCTGCATCAGCATGTTCGCACCCAGGCGTGGGGTTATGCCGCGGATGAGGCTCTCGACAACCATGAATTGATCAAGGAACAGTATCGCGGCATTCGCCCCGCCCCGGGCTACCCGGCAAATCCGGATCATCGCCAGAAACTGGTGATCTGGGAATTACTCGAGGTCGAGGCGAGCAGCGGCATCAGCCTGACTGAATCACTGGCAATGTGGCCGGCAGCAGCGGTGAGCGGTTGGTATTTCTCACATCCCGAGTCACAATACTTCGCGGTCGGCAAGATCGACAACGACCAGCTTAACGATTACGCCCGGCGTGAAAATATGACCCTCGAGGCCGCGGAAAGAAATCTGGCCGCGAACCTGGGATACGTTGAAGGTGCCGGGAAAGATCGGCAGGTGGCATAATATCTTGCCAAACATGAGTATTAATGGCATAAAACCGGCCTTGCCCGAAACAGCGCTTGCAGCGCCTGATCATGTCTAACCTGTTTAAAAAAATGCTCGTCGAAAAGGCTGTTTTACTCGCCGACGGTGCGACCGGCACGACCTTTTTCGGCATGGGTCTACAAAGCGGTGACGCCCCCGAATTATGGAATATTGACTATCCGGAACGGGTCGCACAGCACTACCAGGCATTCATCGACGCCGGTTCCGATCTGATTTTGACCAATAGCTTTGGTGGCACCCGCTACCGGCTGAAATTGCACAAAGCTGAAACCCGCGTGGCCGAACTCAATATTGCTGCGGCGACAATCCTGCGCGACGTAGTTGCCGACTGCGGGCGTGATGTCATCGTCGCCGGCTCGATTGGCCCGACTGGAGAAATTCTCGCACCGCTGGGCGATCTGCAAGCCGACGATGCGATCGCCGCATTTGCGGAGCAGGCTCTCGCGCTGGAGCAGGGTGGCGCCGATGTTATCTGGATTGAAACCATGTCTTCGCAAGAAGAAGTTGATTACGCGGTCCAGGGTGCGCGTCAGACCGACCTGCCGATCGTTTTTACGATGAGCTTCGACACCAATGGCCGCACCATGATGGGGGTGGGTGCCGCGGATATGATGAGCCTGCATCAACGACTCGGCGTACATGCCTGCGGCACCAATTGCGGTATCGGTGCATCGGAAGTGGTCGCGACAATTCTGAACATGCAGGCCTGCAAACCCGAAGGTAGCGCCGATCCAATCCTCGTCGCCAAGGCAAACTGCGGCATCCCCGAGTTTATCGATGGCGAGATTCATTATAACGGCACACCCGAAATCATGGCGCGCTACGCCATTATGGCACGCGATGCCGGTGCACGTATCGTCGGCGGTTGCTGCGGCACCTCGCCGTTACATGTCGCTGCGATGCGCCATGCCCTCGACCACACCGCTCCCGGCCCGGCACCGGGTATCGAAGACGTGCAGCGTGAGCTCGGTGAGGTCACTGCCGGTGCACAGGCGCAGGCTGGTGGTCAGCACGAAATACAGACCCGCGGCAGCTCTCGACGCCGCAGGCGCCGCTAGCCTGAATATTTCACCAGTCGGCCTCAAGCCTTGTCGTGAACCATTGAATATGAAAGATTAATCGATAGTTTTTATGCCAGGTGCGACTGTGCAATTTGTAACCGGCCTGAGCCCTATCCAGGCGCTGACTTGTCCAGCTACGCCTGAACTTGGGCTTCCTTCGAGCCATAGCTACGGCTATGACTCTCAGTCCAGCCCAGCGTTCAGGCATAGCTGTCCTACGTCGGACTGCCGCATCACATCACTCGGGATACTGGTGAAACCGAAACATCTTATCCGCGGCGGGCACTGGTACTGGAACTAATTTCACCAATTTGCAAGGCATCGCATATGATGCTTCAAACAATCGAGTTCTCGCGACCAACGGCGTCAAGTTTTTGGGAACAGGTGAGCCCTCAGAGTATAAGCGTTGCCGGTAACCTGGTGTTCAGCCCGGTCGCCAATGCCAACGGCACCAATTACGCAAGCTTTACCTTCCGGGTTCAGGACGACGACGGTACGGCCAACGGCAGTATCGATGCCGGAGTCGACCTTAACCGCCTGGCCGCTGATCTCGAGTACCGGGCCGCCGCTGCCGCGATTGATCGTGTCTGCCTGGTAAACCGACTAACGAGATGGACACCCGCAGCGTGGTGGGCCTCGGGTGAAACTTGCCACAGGCTGCCGATCACGAAAAACCCCTCACTTTCCTCTTATTTTTACCCGTATATAGGACTTGACAGAGCCATCGGGATTGATTTCAAGCTCGATACGCAGCGGAAACGCGGACGAGGTACCGATGGGGATGGTGGGATCGGGGCTGGCTGATTTGCTGCTGCCATCGGGGTGGGTCCAGGTTAACTCGATGCCCTGCTGCGGGTAGGGCCGCCTGGCGAAAAGATCAGCGCATATATCAGACTTCGCGACCTCGGCGCAGGCGAGCGTCTTCGGCGACCCGGTTATGCGCAGGCTGACGTTTGTGATCGTCGCCCCGGCCAGGTTGGCCACCTGGACTTTCTCGTAGTTGTAACGCGGGTTGTTGCCCCCCGTCGCACAGGCTACGAGCACCCCGGTAAAAAGTAACAAGTAAGCTTGTTCATGGCGAAATCCATCCTGTAGTGTCACGGATTCGGGATTGTACCAACATTTACCGACCGAGTTTAATCCGGGCTAAAGGTACAGGAAGAATAAACGCGACGCCCCTGCATCACAAGCGTGAAATCGAGGTCAACATTCATCTCTTCGGCCCAGGCCCTCCAGTCTCCATCAGGCAGTACGCCACCATGCAACCTGTTCTATCGCATTGCTGTGATCGGTGGTAGGCGCGAGTGAAATTCCGGAAACCTGGCGTTATGCAAACCAGTCTGAACCTGGCGCGGCCCGTGTTGCCGGCAAACGCCTCATGGCTCGCCATCGGTTGGCTTTCGGCGTGGTATCGAGCAGCGTGAAGCACGAAAATCCCGATCGGCGCCATCGAGTACCGCGACCCGGCCAGCCTTCGCGGCGATACCACAGGCAAGCGCGGCGCCGACCAGCCCGCCACCGACGACAATGGTGTCGTAATCGTCGCTCAAGGGTCTAAAGCTCGACCGGTCAAATACGGAAGGAAGCGAGGCCTTTTTTGGGTTTCGTCTTGACCGCATCACGTGGATAGAGATGTGCGAGCCAGTGCTTTTCCCAGAAGCGAAATCCGCGCGATATCATCAGCACGATGATAAAGTACAACACCGCCGCGGTGATAAAACCCTCGTAGGCGAGATAATAGCGACCGTTGAGCCAGCGCCCTACGCCGAGCAGATCCTGAATCGTAATCGTGCTGGCGACGACCGAACCGTGCAACATGAATATGACTTCATTTGAGTATGCCGGTAGAGCACGGCGGAAAGCGCTCGGCAATACTATGCGACGCAGGCGCATAGCCTTACTGAAGCCACAAGCCTTGGCAGCCTCGACCTCGCCCCGATTTGTATTGACGATCGAACCGCGTAACAACTCGGTAGTATAAGCCGCGGTGTTGAGTGAAAATGCAACCAGTGCGCAATACCAGGCCTGCGATAAAATCGGCCCCCACAGGAAGGTCTCGCGTATCCACTCGAACTGACCCAGCCCGTAATAAATCAGGTAAGTCTGTACCAGTAACGGAGTTCCGCGAAACACATAGGTAAACACCCAAACGGGTGCGTTCAGAATCGGGTTGTTGCCGGCGCGTATGATCGCCAGTGGGATCGACAGGATGCCACCAATGACCAGGGAAATAAGGGTTAACTCCAGAGTCGTCAGGGCCCCCCACAGGAAGCGGTCGAAGTTTTGGGCGATCAACACCACATCGATAGGCGACCAGGTTTCGAGAAACTTGACGATCGAATCACCCATCGTCGGTTCTCACTATGCCTTTGCTGTACTTTTTATCGAGCCAGCGCAATCCAACATCGGATATCGCGGTCAGTACCAGGTAAATCATCAGCACCGCGAACATGAAGGTAAACAATTGCCGCGTGGACCGACCGGCGACAAAACCATTGTAGACGACGTCCTGCAAACCGATGACAGATACCAGGGCGGTGGATTTGATTTGCACCAGCCAGTTATTGGAGAAACCGGGCAATGCGTAGACCACCATCTGCGGCCAGATGACCCGTCTGAATATGACCAGGCGCGACATGCCACAGGCGACACCGGCCTCGATCTGACCTTTCGGAATCGCCAGTATGGCACCGCGAAAAGTTTCGGTCATGTAACCACCGAAGACGATACCGATAGTGCCGACGCCGGCTGCGAACTGACTGATTTCGGCATAATCCCATAACCCGGTCAGTGTGCCGATCGAGTTAGCCAATTCCTGTCCACCGAAAAATACCAGCAGAATCAACACCAGATCGGGGACGCCACGTACGATTGCGGTGTAACTCGCCGCGACTTTCTGTGCAACAATATTTTTGGACAGCTTGGCCCAGGCACCACCCAGTCCAAACAACACCGCTATCATCAGCGACAACAACGCGAGCTTTATAGTCACCCATGTGCCCGACAGCAGTTGACCCTGGTACTCGATGATTAAATCCACGTTCCCATCCGTCAGGTTAAAAAATCCCGACCTGACAAATATCAGGCCGGGCTTACTGCATCGTAATTAACCGCCAAAAATATCGAATTCGAAGTACTTGGCGTTGATCTTCTGGTAAACGCCGTTATCACGAATCCCCTTGATGGCCTTGTTCAGATCCATGCGCAAGCTGTCATCCTGTTTGCGCACGGTCATTCCGGCGCCAGGTCCGTGACAGGCCTCGTCATGCTGATCGCCACCGGTAAATTCAAAATCCTTGCCGGCATCGGTTTTGAGGAAGCCGTCGTCGGCTGCAATGGAATCCGAAAATTGGGCGTCAATACGACCGATAGCGAGATCCTGGAAAACTTCATCCTGGGTTCCATAGAGCACCAGCTCGGTATCCGGATACATTTTCTCCATGAAACACTGGTGCGTGGTACCGCGTTGCAAACCGATACGCTTGCCTTTCAGACCGCTCTTGCTGATTTCCAGCCCCGAGCCTTTCTTGGCAACGAATTTGGCCGGCGTGTTGTAGTACTTGTCGCTAAAGTTAACACGTTTCTTGCGTTCCTCGGTAATCGACATCGAGGCGATAATCGTATCGAATTTTTTCGCCAACAGCGCCGGAATCATACCGTCCCAGTCCTGTTCGATAAGCACACATTTACGCTTCATTTCGGCGCAGATTGCCTCGGCGATTTCGATATCGAAACCCTTCAGCGTGCCGTCGGATTCCTTCCATGAAAACGGCGGGTAGGCACCTTCGACACCGACACGAAGATCGGCAGCCTGCGCGCTGACAGATGCCATTCCAAGCACTAGCGTTGCGGCTGCCAGGAGCGTCATTATTTTTCTGAACTTCATCTTATCTTTCCTCTTTTGGTTGTGTTTCATTGTGAAACTATTTTGATTTATGCCCTGCGGGCGGTTACTGCATCGTCCTCGACAGAAACTGTCGAAAACGATCCGAATTGGGGTTTTTGAACATTTGCTGGGGCTCGCCCTGCTCTTCGATCTTGCCCTCGTGCAGAAAAACGACGCTCGAAGACACGTCACGCGCAAAGCCCATTTCGTGAGTCACGACCAGCATGGTGCGGCCTTCTTCAGCCAGATCTCGCATGACCTTTAACACTTCACCGACCAGCTCGGGGTCGAGCGCCGAGGTCGGTTCGTCGAACAGCATGACTGCGGGATTCATCGCCAGACCGCGCGCGATAGCAACGCGTTGCTGTTGACCTCCGGACAACTGCGCCGGGTAGTAGTCCTTGCGATCATAAATACCGACTTTCTTCAACAGCGCTTCGGCCTGTTCGATGGCTTCGGCTTTAGCAATCTTGAGTACGTGGATCGGTGCCTCGATCACGTTTTCGATGACCGTCATGTGCGACCACAGATTGAAACTCTGAAAGACCATACCGAGGCGCGCGCGCAGTCGTTCGACCTGATGGATATCCTCAGGAAGATAACCACCCGAGTTATCGTTTTTCATGCGGATTTTTTCACCGGCCACGTAGACGTCTCCGGCGGTCGGGATTTCGAGCAGGTTGATACAGCGCAGGAAGGTACTCTTGCCGGAACCGGAAGCGCCCAGTATCGAAATGACATCGCCTTTATGCGCGCTCATCGATACCCCGCGAATCACTTCGACCTCGCCGAAGCTTTTGTGCAGGTCGACGACTTCCAGGGCAGCGTGATCGCCGCTTGAATCGCTCATTCGTTCCCCTCCGGGTGTGCCGCCAATCGCGGCGCTTTCTAGTTATGGCGATATGGTAACACTTTTTTTCGGCCTGACGCACTACCGCAATAGATAATGAATCAGCCGCTTCGGGCCGCGAGCAGGCCTTCAATCATCGACATCGCCTGCCCGGCATAGCCAGCGCCGAACAGGTTGGCATGATTGAGAATGTGATACAGATTGTAGAGATCCCGACGAGTCGCATAGCCGGCATCTATCGAAAAGTGCTCATCGTACTCGGCAAAGAAGCGTTCACCCGGATTCCCGAAAAGTTCCATCATCGCAAGATCGGCTTCATGATCACCGAAGTAGCAGGCCGGATCGTAGATGAGCGGGTCGCCGTGGGCATCGGCGGCCTGGTTGCCGCTCCATAAATCGCCATGTAACAGAGAGGGTCGGGGATGATAATCACCGTAAAACTCGTCCAGATTACCAGAGAGTCGGTGACCCGCATCGACGAGTCTGCTGTCGAATCCATTTTGTGCCGCCAACCCGAGCTGGAACTCGAGTCGATTTTTGCGCCAGAATTCTATCCAATTCTCGCTGAAACCATTGGGTTGCGGAGTACTGCCGATGGTATTGTCACAATGAAATCCAAATTTCGTGTGGAAACTACCGTGCATCGCAGCCAGCGCACGCGCCAATGAGATGGGCTCGGGGCATCCGCCCAATTCTACATACTCCATTACAATGTAAGCGTGCTCGGTCTGCCGGCCGGTCAAATAAACCTCGGGTACCCGAATCGCGCGACTGTGACGAATCGCGTCCAGCCCGGCACGTTCGGCGACGAACATGGACAGCCTTTCCGCCCGGTTAAGTTTGACAAAAAACCGCTCGGTCCCGAGCAGAAGCCCGAAGGCCTGGTTAATGTTACCGCCCGACATCGGCTGAGCAGTCACCGCGGCCGGTGGTAAATGCAGATGTTCCGCCAATGATGTACCGAGCGCCTGCCAGTCGATCACAACGAGCGATACTCCCCGGGAGCCAGCCCGTCCAGGCGCCAGTCGCCGACGACTATTCTGACCAGTCGCAAGGTCGGATAACCGACCGCGGCAGTCATACGTCGTACCTGGCGATTACGCCCTTCACAAATCTCCAGGCGTAACCATTGGGTCGGTATTTTTTGTCGCACGCGAATCGGCGGATCCCGCGGCCACAGCCATTCCGGCTCGTCGGTCAGCTCGACTTTGGCCGGGCGAGTCAGACCGTCTTTTAGTTTCACTCCGACTTGCAGTGCCAGCAACGCCTGCCGATCCGGGATACCTTCAACCTGGGCGAGGTAGGTCTTTGCCAACCTGTAGCGTGGATTTGAAATTTTTGCCTGCAGGGCGCCGTCATCGGTCAACAGCATTAAACCTTCACTATCGAAGTCGAGGCGCCCGGCCGGATAAACAGCGGGGATATCGATGTAGTCGGCCAGCGTCGACTTGTTCCCGCTGGCCGAGAACTGGCTCAGTACCTGGAACGGTTTATTGAAGATCAACAGGCGTCGCATGTCATTGCTCGCCAGCTGCTGTCTGCAGATACGACGACCAGCGCTCTCGGCGCCCACTGTCGAATGCCTGCTCATTCATCATTTGCCCGATGCGGCCTGCATCGATATCGCGACGTGACGGGTCGACCTCTTGCATTTCCGCTATCTCGCAATTGATTCGCGTCAGGCTCAGGCTGACATCGAGCATGGCTTCATGTTCAATCAGCGAGCGCTGCACGCGCGCGGCATAACGAAACTTCATTGTGCCGATCTCGGGCAGATGACACCGCAGGTTTGCGATCGATTCGTATTTCTTCAACAAGCTGGCCGCCGTCTTTAGCCCAATTTCCGGAATCCCGGGTATATTGTCGACCTTGTCCCCGGTCAGTGCCAGCTGATCGGCAATCTGCTCCGGGCGTACACCAAACTTTTTGCAAATCGCACGATAGTCGAGTTTTTTATCGTCCAGGTATGACCACCAGATATCGGCTTCGCCAATCAACTGGGCGAGATCCTTGTCAGCGGTCAGAATGGTTACCGGCATGCGTTCCGATCCATGGTAGCGGGCGAGCGAGCCTATCAAATCATCCGCCTCCCAGTGCTGGCTACTGACGCAGGCAATGCCCAGCAATTCGAGCCATTGACGGCACCAGGCGAATTGCCGTCGTAATTCTTCTGGCGCCGGGCTGCGATTCGCCTTGTACTCGGGATAAATGAGCTTACGCGCTGATTTCGAAAGACTTTCGTCAAAGGCAAATACCAGTCTCTGTGGCGCCTGTTCGGTCAACAGTCGATAAACGAAATCGCTGAAACCGACAAAAGCCTGGTTAGGCTGTTGCCGCAGGTTCAAGCGCTCACGCTCCGGGCCATACCAGGCGCGAAAAATGAATATACTGGAATCGACCAGGTACAGGCGCATTTGCAAGTGATTCAGGTAAATTAAGGAGTAAAGATTTTACAACGGTGTTTGCTATAATCGCGCGCACAATTTCAACTTTATAATTCCATGCAACGTTTTCTGGTAATTTTATTTTGCCTGCTGGGGGTGGTTTCGGCCTCAGCCGCGACCCCTGTTCAGCAATTGCAGCAATTGATCGAACAAGAAAACTTCGCCCAGGCGGCGAAGAATGGCGAACGATTGCTGCAGCAGAACCCAAAACAACTACGCGCGCGTTTTCTGACCGCCTACGCCTACCAGATGCGTGCCAATACAGATAAGGCGGTCGCACTCTATCAGGGTTTGATCGATGACAATCCGGAGTTGCCGGAACCACGCAACAATCTGGCGATGATTTATCTGGCTCAGGGTGACTATGACCGCGCCAGTCAGCTGCTGGTCGAAGCCATTAATACCCATATCAGTTATGCCACTGCTTACGCCAACCTGAGTCAGGTATACAAGGGCATTGCCAGCGAGGCGTATCGGCGTGCAGTCAGTGAATCGAGCGAGCCTGCGAAATATACCCACAACATTGAACTCACCGCGATCACCAAACTGGATACAGTGGAACGGGAACCAACGGTGATAGAAGCGGTTGATTCACAAACCCTGGCAACTGCCGCAAACCAGGAGTCCGCCATCGATGCGGCCAATCAGGCAACCCGGTTAATCGAACGCGTCAAGAACTGGGCCGGTGCCTGGAGCGACAAAGATTTTACCCGCTATACCGGGTTTTATTCGACACAGTACCGCGCAAGGTTTTCCTCACACGACCGCTGGCTTGCGCATCGGCGCGAACGAATCATGCGCCCCGGCAGCATCAAGGTCGAAATCAGCAACATACAAATCAAGTGGCGCAGTGAAAACCGGGCTATCATAGATTTTACCCAGGCCTTCGATTCGGCACGTTATAGTGACCGCGTGGTGAAGCGACTCGGTTTTAGCCGAATGGGTTCCGAATGGAAAATTACCGAAGAACGGGTATTATCAGTTCTATGAAACGCTTTATGACATTGCTGCTGTTACTGAGCTTGCAGACCAGCCTGTTCGCCGCGGACCCGCCGGGAAATCGCTATGAACAAAGCCTGCTCGAGACGATAAAAGATATTCAAAGCCAGAACCATGAACAGGCCTTGAACCATACCCGTGACCTGATCAAGAAATACCCGCACAGCCGCCTCGGACATATGCTTTACGCCGACCTGCTGTTGGCCAAAGCCGAACCACTGACCGAAATCGGTTCAGGTATCGAAACAGACCGCGCCATGCGCGACTTCCGCTATGAGATAAAACAGCGCTGGCAACACGATACCAACATAGAGCACCAGGACCTGTATCCCGAGAACATCCTGTTACTCGCAGATGACCAGCCTTATGTAATTCTCGTTGACCAACAGAGTTCGCGCATCTACGTCTACCGCAACAAGGGCGGCGATTTGCAGCTCGAAACCGATTATTTCATCACTATCGGCTTGAAGGGTTATGGCAAGCAAAAACGCGGCGATCAGAAAACCCCGATCGGAATTTATCACGTGACGCGCTATATCGATGGCATGGAGTTGCCCGATCTATACGGTGAGGGTGCGTTCCCGATCAACTATCCGAATACCTGGGACGAGCGCAATAAGCGCACAGGCGGCGGTATCTGGATACACGGCACACCGTCTTATACCTATAATCGTTCACCCTGGGCCAGCAACGGCTGCATCGTCGTCAGCAACCCCGATTTTCTGCATATCAACAGTTATATTCGACCCGAACTGCGTACACCGGTGATCGTCGCCGAACAGGTTACCTGGCTCAGTCGCGAACAATGGCTCGACAAACGCCAACAGGTCATGCAGTTGTTGACGACCTGGCTTGTCGACTGGGAAAGCCTCGATCATGAAAAATATCGCCGCCACTATTCCCGCATCGAGCTGAATGCCTATGGACGTGACTTCAACAGCTGGGACGGTCACAAGCGCTGGGTGAATCGCAACAGAACCCGGGTTGAAGTCGAATATAGCCAGCTTAATATTTTCAGCTATCCCGGTGAAGACGATTTGCTACTAATGCAGTTCGAACAGAACTACCGCAGCAACAATCTGAACGTGGATACCCCCAAAGAACTCTACTGGCGCAAGACCGCTACGGACTGGCATATCGTGCATGAGGGGACCCGCAGTTTTCCCGTCCCCGACATTAAAATCGTCGAAAACTGACTCGGGCCTGTTGCATGTCAGAAGCGCAGGAATTCGCGACCCACATCGTCGACCTGCTCGACGTCTATGCACCCTGCGAGGCCAGGCGCATGTTCGGTGGTTTTGACATCTTTCACCAGGGAATGATGTTTGGGCTGATTGCCGGCGGCAGTTTATATCCCAAGGCCGACACCGAATCCCGCGATCTGTTTATCGCCGAAGGCTCTGAAGCTTTCAGCTACCACAAGAAAGACAAGGAGTACCGGCTCTCCTACTATCTCGCCCCGGAAACGTTTTTCGAAGACCCGGGCGCCTGTCAGCACTGGGCCAGGCTGGCTTTCGATGCCGCATCGCGCAATCCGAACAAAAGCAAAAAATCCAGGCAAAAATCTTCATGATCGAATGGGGGTTTTTGGCCATTGTCGCTGCACTTAGTGTCTATGGAATCGTCATTTATAATCGCCTGGTGCGCGACCATCAACGCTCACTGGCCGGATGGAGTGACATCGAAGTACAGCTCAAACGGCGCCACGACCTGATTCCGAAACTGGTCGATGCGGTAAAACAGTATGCATCCTACGAGCAATCCACATTCGAACAGGTTACTGCCTCGCGCGGCCGAGCCAGCAGCCTGCAGACCCCCGCACAACAGGGTCCGCTCGAGTCGGAGATTAGCCAGAACCTGGTGTCGATTTACGCATTACAGGAAGCCTATCCCGAACTCAAGGCCGACCAGAGTTTTCTGCAGCTGCAAACCGAGATCAGCGATGTCGAGGTCGATATTCAGTTTGCCAGGCGCTATTACAACGGCGCGGTCAGAAACCTGAATACCCGTATCGACAGTTTTCCCGACCTGCTGCTGGCCAGACTGTTTCGCTATCAGCACGCCGCGTACTTCGAATTCGAGGAAATCCAGCGATGAAGATCATACGCTGTCTGCTAACCTCGATACTGCTGTGCCTGTCATTCCCTGGCCTGGCCACAGAATTGATCGAATCGTTTCACAGCGACATCGAAGTGCGCCGCAATGGTGACCTGGTGGTGACTGAAACGATCCGCGTTCAGGCCGAGAGCAAGTCAATTCGTCGCGGTATTTTTCGTGATTTCCCGACCCGCTATAAAAATGCCCGGGGAAAGAGTGTGACGGTCGATTTCGAAGTTCAGTCGGTAACCCGCGACGGACACGAGGAACCCTTTCATATCAAAAACCAGTCCAATGGCAAGCGGGTTTATATTGGCGACAAAAATACCTTTTTGTCTCCGGGAGTTTACGAATATCAACTGACCTATCTGACCGCGCGCCAGCTGGGCTTCTTCGATGATTTCGATGAACTCTACTGGAATGTCACCGGTACCGGCTGGGCTTTTGAAATCAGGCAGGCATCGGCGCTGGTGACACTTCCGGATACGGTCAGCGAGTTCAGGCTCACTGGTTATACTGGACGCCAGGGTTCGACCGCTCAAGACCTGGAGCACCGACCAGTGGGCAACAACCAGGCTTACTTCGAAAGCAGTCGGTCGCTGGGTCGCAACGAGGGTCTGACCATCGTTGCCGGTTGGCCCAAGGGGCTGGTGAACGAGCCCACCAATACACAACAGCGTAGCTGGTTTTTCAAAGACCACAGGGCGTCTCTGATCATTGTCGTCGGAGCATTCACGTTGCTGGTTTACTACCTGACCCTGTGGCGCTGGTTTGGCCGGGACCCCGAGAAGGGCGTGATCATTCCTCTCTACGAGCCTCCCGAGGGTTATTCGCCGGCATCGATGCGCTTTGTGCAGAACATGGGCTACGACAAGAAATGCTTTACCTGCGCGATCATCAATCTCGCGGTCAAGGGCGCCCTCGACATCGACGACGACGAAGGTGATTTCAAGTTAACGAAAACCGGGCAACCGAATTCACCACTGGCGGTGGGCGAGTCAAGAGTTCTCAACGGCTTGTTTAGCAGTAGTGATGACAGTATCAGCATCGTTCAATCCAATCACAGCAAATTGTCCAAGGCGATAGGCCGGCACAAGAAATCGCTTAAGCGGGACTATGAAAAGAAATACTTCAATACCAACAGCTGGCTGCTGGTACCTGGAGTACTGGTTACACTGATTCTTGTCGCCAGTGCAATTGCCAGTCTGCCATCGGAAGAAATCATCGTGAAAACAATGTTCTCCAGCCTGTTCTCGCTGATACCCCTGATCATGATTTCCGCTATCTGGCGTGGCCTGAAACGCGGCGGCAAAAGAGGCAAAATTCAGGTCGCGGTAAACCTCATCGCAATTCTCATTTTAGTTGGCGCTTTCCTGCAGATCGGATTTCCTATTGAGCAATTCATTGCCGTCGTGCCCCTTCCCCTGGTGGCTGGAGTCATTGCGATGTTTGCCCTGCACTATTTCTTCTACCAATGGCTGAAAGCGCCAACGCTGGCTGGACGCCGCCTGCTCGATAGCATCGAGGGTTTCAAACATTACCTGGATATAGCCGAAGAAGACGAAATCGCCGCGACAAATGCGCCGAAATTCACCATCGGCCTGTACGAGCACTACCTGCCCTATGCGATTGCACTCGAACTTGAAAACGAATGGACCGCACGACTCAACCACGCTATCGCGGCTGGCCTGGTCGAAAGTCACTACTCGCATCCAGGCTGGTATCACACCCACGGTCGTCACGACGACCATTTTTCGAGTGCTCTGTCGAGTTCCTTCGATTCGGCGATCGCATCTTCTTCGGTTGCACCAGGTTCGTCGTCGGGGTCCTCGGGCGGCTCCTCCGGTGGCGGTGGCGGCGGTGGCGGCGGCGGTGGCTGGTAGTTGTCAGGAGAAGAAAATTAAAGTGCTCACTTCGGACAAATACTGCTCGCTCTTCGGATCGCCTCTCATTTGAACTCCGAGCCACAAGGTTTATATCGCTTTGGTTTAGTCATCGGATACCTCCTCGCGCTACGCGCCCATTCCAGGTGTCCACCAATTCAGAGCAAGACCAATCGTCCCAAAACAGTCCCCCACAACATGCAAGCGAGTGGCAATCTTCGGCTGTTATTGCGACTGATGCATCCAGATTGAGCGTCAGCTTTCCCGATAGCGGAGCCTCGGCGAACCCTGCCAGGAAGCAAACTTCGGCCAATAAGAGACACTCAGTTAAAAGCTGATTTTAATAGACACTGACTTCGAAACTTTTTAGGGACTGGCCGAGAATTTTTTCACTTTGCAGCCCTGCCGTCATTCCCCACAAAGCTATCCAGTATCTTCTGGTAAGAGCCGTCTCGTTCCATTCTCATCAGTGCCGCATCGATCTGGCTAATAATTTGCCGGCTATTTTTTATTGTTTTGGCAACAACAATGTGTATTCCAGCACGCGTATTCAGAGATTCTGGGTGTATAACCAAAGTTTCGTCCCCATTGTCGTTAATCAATTTCTTACCAGAAGTACGATCTATAACAAAACCATCTATTCGTCCCTGTTTAAGTTTTTTGTAATTCAGCAAGTCACTATCTACCCTGTCTTCGATGATGGTTCCGTTCTTAAGTGCATTGTCAATTGCCGGTCCATAGTTCATACCGCGCAATAAACCTATACGCCAACCTTTAATAGAGGAAAATTCAGTTTGCATTAACGTTTCGGGAAGTCTTTTGTCAGTAATTAGTGCTATGTTCTCGGTGTAGTAAGGTCGAGAGAAATCGAAATAGCGTTGTCTTTCTGGGGTTTTGTATAGACCAGATACTAGTCCTGTTCCTTGTTTTCCTAATGCCATTGCTCTTTTAAACGGATATATACGGTAGGTCACTTTTAGTGGCGTGGAATCCATAATTTTCTTAGTAAGTTCAACATATAGACCAGCGGGCATTCCTTCTTCTTCGTATGAATACGGAAAGTAATTGTCGTAAAAAAGAACGTCGATTTTTTCTTCGCCATATACCTTGACTGGTGCCAGGAGGCCTGCCCAAACAAAAACCATAGCTACAACCGCTTTGACGAGCCATGGATTTAATAGTGTGATTTTTCCTTGCTCGGGCTGACTTTGCGAAAAATGCTCAGGTTTAGAATCTAAGGAGCTACTTTTAGGCATCAGATTTCCCTATAGAACCAGTCAGTTCAAATACGCACATTCCTTCGTGTTTGCCTCGGATTGGTACCTCCCCAATTTCTCTTAGTTGGTATGAACCACGGAGGTGTTCTACTGTGGAGGCTGAAACAAGTGTATAGGTACCATACTGTTTATTGAGTTGCTCGAGACGTGCCGCAGAGTTCACCGCATCGCCATGTACCGTATAAGCGACGCGCGTGCCAGAGCCAACATTTCCAGCAATAACCTCACCGGTGTTTACCCCAATTCGGGTTCGCAGCGAAACTCCGGCGAACTTTTCCCGGCTTGATCGATCCTGGATTTCAATTGCAGTTTTGAGTGCATTGTCAGCATGTTCCGGATCTTCGAGCGGTACATTATAGGTCACCAGCATCGCATCACCCTGGAACTGATTTACGACCCCGCCATGCGCCATGATCGACTCGACCAGGGCGGGAAAATACTCATTCAGCATCTCGAAAACTCGCTCCGGTGGCATGGACTCGGCGATGCCGGTAAAGTTTTCAATATCGGTATAAAGTACGGTCGCGATAGTGCGCTTCGGTTTTAAGGCTTTTTGATCGTTGATGATGGAGGCTGCCACACTTTCGGGAACATACTTTCCAAGCTGACTGACGATCGCTTCCCTTAGTCGCTTCTTTTCAAGGCAGGCGGTGACCCGAGCCTCGAGCAAAGTTAAATCACTTGGCTTTGGCAGGTAGTCCTCGGCTCCTAGCCTAATGCACTTCACAACACTGTCCATATCATCGATGGCGGATATCACCAAAACTGGAATATCCCGAAGCTGACCATCTGCTTTCATGTTTTCCAGCACACCAAAGCCATCCATGTTCGGCATTAAGATGTCCAGCATCACCAGGTCGAAATGATCTTGTTCGAGCGCATCTAGTGCCTGCAGGCCATCTTCAGCCAGAACAGTTGAGTGCCCCTGCTTTTTAAGCGCCTGTGCGAGTTCAAGTCGATTTAGCTGATTATCGTCAACAACAAGTATGTGTCCGCTCTGTTTCATGATATTGAAAATTTCAAACCGATTCCTTCGTGCATAAGGAGTTTAAGGCTGATTCCACTGACTTAAACTCCTGTTCCACCAGTGGGAGTTTATTTGGGATATCTGTCAAAACTCCCTCTTTAGCGAGAAGCTCAAGGTCCTTGAAGAGTTCTCCCAGGCGTAGGGCCCCAACAGCATTGCTATTTGATTTCAGTGTATGCGCAATAAGGCGCAACCGATCCGAATCCTGCTCATCCAGACTCTCCTGCATTTCTTTGAGCATAGCCGGGACGCTATTCAGGAACGTGTCGATAAACTCTTCCAGAAAAGTCGAATCATCCCCAGCGAGCTCCGCAAGGCGATCAATAGCTTTTGTATCGAGCAGGGATTCTTTCTCAACCGTTGTGGAACTTTCTAACACAGTGGATATAGCGGCTACTTTAGACCCGTCTAACGAAGACCAGCCACACTTCAGTGCTGCTACCAATCGCTCGATACGTATTGGCTTGCTAACGTAGTCATTCATACCGGCAGCGAGGCACATCTCGCGGTCCCCCTGCATCGCATTTGCCGTCATTGCAATAATCCAGGGTTTCGAATCGTTTGCGGTTTGCTGGCGAATGCGTCGAGTTGCCGCCAATCCATCCAACTCGGGCATTTGTATATCCATTAGAACAATGTCATAGGGTCGGCGTTCCAATGCATCAAGAACCTCAACTCCATTCTCTGATACATCCACCTTGTATCCGAGACGACCAAGCGCAAGTAATGCGAGCTTTTGATTGTTTAAGTTATCTTCTGCGAGCAGAATTTTTAAAGGAAATTCGACGCCCATATTTGGATCGAAACGAGGTTTGGGTTCTCGTTTATCGCCACTGCTTGTCACCGGTTTTCTGGCAATAATGTTTACGATTACATCGAATAACTGAGATGGTTTAATCGGTTTATTTAAATGAGCCGCTATTGCCGAATCAAATTCGGTCTCATGCTCACCCAGTGATGTGAGCAAGACGACAGGCAATTTGGTTCCACCCCGTTCGTCATGAATTGCGGCAGCGAGTTGGTCACCATCCATCGCATCCATATGCTTGTCGATGAGTGCGATATCAAATGTCTCACCACCTTTAATCCATTTAAGCGCTTTCTGAGGCGATTTGGTTGCACGTACCTCCATGCCCCAGGTATGTGTTTTCTCGGCCAAAATATCGCGACTGCTTTCGTTGTCATCGACAATTAACAGGCGCCTGGAATGTAATTGGGGATGACTGACATGTAAATAATCGTATTGCGACGGTGGCGCAGCCTGGACATTAATTTTGAAATGAAAAATGCTGCCTTCACCTTCAACGCTTTCTGCCCACAATTCCCCATCCATGAGGTCAACCAGGCGCTTGCATATCGCCAGTCCAAGTCCAGTTCCCGCGTAACGCCTGGTTATCGACGCATCAACCTGGCTGAAGGCTTGAAACAATCTGTCTATACCGTCATCTGGTATACCGATGCCTGTATCGCGCACTTGAAAGTGCAAACACTCTGTAGAAGCATCACCGTGAGACGAGATACCCGTATCTGTATCATTGGTTACGGATAATACAACCTCTCCCTTTTTTGTAAATTTCACGGCATTGCCCAGTAGGTTAACCAGGATCTGACGAACCCGACTGCTATCTCCAATAATTCGTTCATGCGTACCGGCAGCAATTACGTAGGCTAGCTCAAGATTTTTTCCCATGGCTCTATTAGCCAGCAAATCAAGCGCGCCGTGAATGCATTCTCGCAGCTCAAAAGGCTCGCACAAGAGGTCTAAACGGCCAGCCTCGATTTTTGAAAAATCCAGAATGTCATCGATGATCGAGAGCAACGAGTCGCTGCTATTTTGAATTATTTCGCTGAACTCATGTTGTTCTGGAGTTTGCGGGGTATCAAGCAGCATTTCTGTCATGCCAATGATGGAATTCATCGGGGTTCGGATCTCATGGCTCATGGCGGCAAGAAAAGCTGATTTTGCCTGGTTGGCTACCTCGGCCTCGTCACGCGCCTGCGCGAGTTCCTCAGTCCGCGTGCCTACACGCTGTTCGAGGGTTTCGCTGGCCGCCCGCAGCTCGGCTTCATAGGTTGCCTGCTGGTTCTGCATCGAGTTGAAAGCAGAGATTACTTCTCCCATTTCATCCCGGCTACACCAGTCGACTGGTTGGCGAATATTTTCTTCCTGGGCTCGATGAATCGCACCTAGTAAACGCTTAAGAGGGATACCGATGGTACGACGATGTGCAATGATTACGCTTATCACAATTGCGAGTATCAGTAATCCGGCAATCATCGCGGCGAGGATCTCTCGTTCCGTTGTCATCGCACGAATCCGGGCGTCCGCTATGGCTACCTCAAGTTGACCGATGATCTGGGTTTGCCCACCAGATGCGTATTCGATAGGCACTTTTAATCTGTAAACAGTTTGTTCCGTTGCCTCGAGAATGCCGGCCTGATCGACTATTGCCCCCGATTCATCGTGAACCGCAGCTCCGAGGACATCCGGATCGATCGCCATTGCAGCCAAAATGAGTGAAACCTGCTTCTTGTCTATGTTCCATAACGGTCCGGCAAGCGTGGCACTTTGTATAGAGGCAACTCTTTCCATCTTGCCCTGAAGCTCTTTGTTCAAAGCGCTTTCAGCGTTTAATTGAATGACTGCGAATAGGCCTAAAGTTGAGACAAGCACTAAGGGGACTGCAATAGCAAGGAATTTTGTGCGCAGAGAATGAAAAGACAGGTAACGTATCATATAAGATCTACATGTACTGATGCCCCCCGCTAAGTGTGTGTAGCATTTATACGGAAGCGTAAATAACAGGCTATCTCTTATTCTTCCCACCATGGTTGACCTGTATCAACTCACTAGAATTTCTAATTGTTTAGTCTGAAAACGATTACCAATGAGGCTTGTAATTGAGGCATAGCATAAACAACGCTTCGAATGCCCTGATCGAGGTTGTTCGTCACTCCCTTCTGCCAAGGAACAGGGAGTAACACCCTTGTTGCGGACGATAATCATCATTCTCACCCTAAGTGCCCTGCTGTCACCTGCGCGTGGTGCGGACGTTCAACTCATGAGTACGGACTTTCCGCCTTATTTTGCTGCCGGATTACCCAACGGAGGGCCGCTGACCGAAATCGTTACCGAGGCTTTCGCAAAAGTTGGGCATGAGGCAAACATTCAATTTGTCCCCTGGGCCAGGGCAATGGAGTATGCAAAGGTTGGAAAAGTTGATGGTCTGCACGGTGGGTGGCATTCCAAGGAAAGAGAAAACTGGTTCGTTTTCTCTGATCCACTACCCGGTAATGAGTTGGTTTTCTATAAACGACGAGGTGCGAAACCCGATAAGTTTACGACTTACGAAAAACTTAAGCCCTTCACAATTGGCATTGTTAAGGAGTATAGAAATCCGGCCGCCTTTGAAACTGCTGATCTACAAACAGATGTAGCTGATTCTGATCAGACCAATTTGCGTAAACTTGCTAACAATAGGATTGATCTAGTCCTTATCGAAAGGGCTTTAGCCGAGTATCTCTTGAAAACGGAGCTTCCTGAGTATAAAGGGCAGCTGGAAGCACTCGAACCTGCGGTAGAGACCCTGCCAATTCATATTTTGATTTCACGAAAAATAGAGAAACATCAAGAGCTAGTGGATGATTTCAATCGTGGACTCAAGCGGCTTATATCACAAGGCAAGATATCCGAAATACTTGAGAAGCATGGTCTAAGTTCACCATCCACAGGCGAATAATTAAAACATGATGTAACTCCTTTCAATGATTTCCAAAACTGTGTCACTACCGAGTAGTCATCACCAAGCAGGTTGCGATGAGTGAATCCTTTTCAGCCATCAAGGTTCTTTAGAGAGAAGGAAATGCGATATGAGAAAATAAGAAGCATCCTCCTAATGGTATTTAGTCTCCTTTTTGGAGGGGAACTCGCGGCGGACGAGCAAAAAATTGAGATAGTAGCGACAGAATATCCTCCCTACTACGGCAGCGAGCTTCAGAATCAAGGGTTCATCACCGAGATCGTCGTTGCTGCCTTCGACAGATCGGGTTACGACAGCACCGTAAGGTTTCTGCCCTGGCAGCGGGCCTTCGATGGAACGAAAGCTGGCAAGTACACAGTTTTGTACACAATGTGGTACCGGAAAGAAAGAGAGGAATGGTTTGAGTTCTCTGACGCCTTGCCCGCGAATGAAGTAGGCTTCTTCAAGCGTATTGGTGATGATATCTCGTTCAACAATTTTGCAGATCTCAAGCCATACACTATTGGCGTCGTTCGGGGTTATGTAAATCCTCCGGGGTTTGATGAAGCGGGGCTCACCACCGAGGTAGTCGACAATGATGCCTTGAATCTGAAAAAATTGCTGCGGGGTCGTATTGACTTGGTGTTGATTGACAGAATAGTGGGGCAGCACATTCTCAACATAAACCATGCGCTGCAAAAAAAAGAAGTGGAATGGATGAATCCGCCGGTCCGGGTGGAAACGCAACATTTAGTAGTCTCGAAGCGTTCCCCCGACTCTCGGGCGATACTGGATGACTTCAATCGCGGTCTAGCAGCAATCATCGCTGACGATACTGTGATGCAAATCATGCAAAAACATGGGTTCTGATTCTAACCATAACCGGAAGCCACCGGCTAAAGCCGGTGGTTGTTCACGGGGTTTTTGATAGAGCGCAGAATAACAAATTTGTTGTTGGAGGCGACGGTTTCGCAGTTGCCGAACAGTTTCTTCAATTTGGCGTGATAGGCCAGGTGCCGATTCCCGACTATTTGCAACTCTCCGCCGTCAACCAGCACGCGCCGGGCATCCCTGAACATTTGCCAGGCAATCATATCGCCAATATTGTGCTGCTGGTGGAAGGGGGGATTTAACAAGACCAGGTCCTGGCTGGCGTCGGCAACACCCTGCAGGCAATCATCAACTCTGAACTCCGCCTCACGGGAAGATCCAAATGCTGCTGCAAAATTTTCCCGCGCGCTGGCAATCGCCATATGGGATTCATCGCAAAACAACAACTCTGCCCGCGGATTCAAAGACGCGGCAATCATACCGATAACACCATTACCGCAGCCGAGATCTACAATGCGTCGATAAGCTTCTGCAATCGGCATATGCTCGATTAACAGGCGACTGCCCTGATCCAGTCGATCGCGGCTGAACAAACTGGCATGATTGGCTATACGGTAATTGCGGTCAACCTCAAGCTCGTAATAGTCAGGAAATCGACTCTGTCCCTCATTAAGTAAATGATCTCGCTCCACCATAATGAGCCTGCTTTTTTTACGCGCACGCGTGGTCGTCGTCGGACCGAGTATTGTTTCGAACAGTTCCAGGGTCGAGCTATGAATATGGCGTGCCATCCCCGCCGCAAAAATTTTAGAGTCATGATGCAGAATCGGGCGTAGTGCGTATAGCTGGTGCTCGAGTAAAGCCAGCGTTTTGGGGATTTTTATCACCACCAGATCTACCGCGGCGGTAGGAAAACCGATGTCTACATTGGTTTTGACCTGCTCAACGGGATAGCCGTTCGCCACCAGGTTAGCGCGTAAGGCCCGTTGTGCCAGAAAAGAATCACTCCAGGCATAAACCGGGTAATTGGCCAGCGCCACCGACAGCGCACCGAATGCATCATTCAGAATCAGGAGCTTGCGATGACGCGACAAAACCTGGATATCGTCGATGTGATTTAAGATGAACTCATCAGCAGCATCCCAGGCCTGTAGTAGCTCGACATCCGGAATACGCGACAATTCGAACTCTCCCTGGGGTACCAACAGGGTCCTGGATACCATGGGTAGCGGCTTGTTCACGCTTTGTTGACGAAGGGCAGGGCCAGCATTCCGGGTAAGCGATCGACCTGTTTTGCATCGCGAAACTCATTCACACCGATGGTCATATCGTGGTGACCTGCCTGGGGCTGGTCGATATAGGTTTTGAAGGCCCTGTCCCAGATCGACAGGTTAAATCCGTAATTACTGTTGGTTTCGCGCATGAGCACAGAATGATGCACGCGGTGCATGTCCGGAGTAACCAGCAGGTAACGTAGCCGGCGATCCAGTCCCAACGGTAGCGCAACATTGGCGTGATTGAACATGGCCATACCGTTTAACAGTAATTCAAAAATCAGTACCGCGAGCAACGCAGGCCCGAGCAACAGGATAACCAGCCACTTGATCAGCATCGAAAGAATGATTTCCAGGGTGTGGAAACGACTCCCGGTAGTCAGGTCGATATCGAGATCGGCATGATGTACGCGATGCAATCGCCACATGATGGGTAATGCGTGCATCATCCAGTGCTGCAGGTAAATCGCCAGATCAAGCAACAGCACCGCGCTGACGACCTCAAACCAGAAAGGCAGATCCAGGAGATTAAACAGACCCCAGCCCATATTGCCAACAGAGTAGGCCATTCCAATCGCCGCGGCCGGAAACAGCAGTCTTAATACGACACTGTTGACTATCATCAGTGCGATATTGTTCGTCCAACGCTGCATTTTTGAAACGGTCAGGCCTCGCTTCGGCGACAATAGTTCCCAGACCAGCATGACAATGAATACCGCGGCGAAAACCCCGATGCGAATCAGAGCTTCACGTTCCAGTACCAGGTTTTCAATTCCGGCCGTTTCCATGGAGGCATTCTCGGGCAAATTGCCCAGGAATGATAGTGTTTACAGACCCTGGTGAGTCAGCATTTACGTGGACGGCTAGCGGGTTAATCCGAGAAAATTCGGATGTTTGAAATGACCCGGTATTGTTTCGACACCGAGTGCTGGCGCACGCATGCGCAACGCGGCAATCCCGGCGAGTAATTCGTAGACCAGCAGGCTGCGGCATAGCGTCGTCGCAGTAGATAAGGTGGTGAGAAATGCGGGCTAGTACTCTTTCAATATGATAATTGCAAGTTCAGCTAGTTTGTCAAGGTTCATGGCAAGGCGCGCCTCGAAGGCACTCGTTATCCCGCCGATAAATAGTTGACGTTGTTATCTTTTCGGTTGGCTTTTTGTGTTATACAGACACCGGTAAAAATAAACCAGTGCGCGGATGCTAAACGAAATCCTGATTATCTTGATCTTGTCGCTGATCGGAGTCGCGGTGTTCAAACGCCTCGATATCCCCGCGGTGCTGGGATACCTGGTAGTAGGTTTGCTGGCTGGCGACAACGCCTTCGGCCTGATTCACGATACTCACGCGATCGAGCAAATTGCCGAAATCGGCGTTGTTTTTCTGTTATTCACCATTGGGCTCGAAGTGTCCATCCCGCGCCTGATCTCGATGCGCAAGATTGTCTTCGGAATCGGTGCTTCACAGGTAGTGGTATCAACCTTGAGCACGATGGCACTGGGTTTGTGGCTCGGACTATCCTGGCAGGTTGCCTTTGCCGTGGGTGGCGCATTGGCGATGTCATCGACCGCAATCGTAACCAAGCTGCTGACCGAGCAGTACGAATTACATTTGCCTCATGGAAGTATTTCGCTCGGTGTATTGCTGTTTCAGGATCTTGCAGTGGTGCCATTCCTGGTGTTGATTCCCATTTTCGCGGCTCCTAATGCCGGCTCCCTGTTGCTGCCGATCAGCCTGGCGTTGGCCAAGGGTGCGTTCGCCTTTGCGGTGATATTTTATGCCGGTCAATATCTTATTCGACCAGCGGTACGCGCCGTTGCCGCGACCCACTCACATGAACTGTTTACCTTGTTCATCCTGTTCGTCGCACTGGTCGCGGCCTGGCTCACCTGGCAGTTGGGTTTATCGCTGGCAATGGGCGCTTTCCTCGCCGGCATCATGCTCGCGGAGACCGAGTACCAGCATCATATCGAAAACGAAATCAGACCATTTCGAGACGTGTTGATGGGACTGTTTTTCATTTCTGTAGGATCACAGTTCGATTGGCATATCATTCTCAACGAACCAGTCATCGTCGCCATCCTGACCCTTGGATTGATCGCCGGCAAGGGTATCGCGATCATGATAATCACCCACCTGGCCGGCTTTGCCAGGGGCATCGCGATTCGTGCGGGTATTATGCTCGGCCAGGGTAGCGAATTCGGCTTTGCGTTGCTGGCGGTGGCAATAACCACCGGCCTGCTTGATCTCGGCCTGAGCCAGCCCATTATCGCAGCAATCATTCTGAGCATGGCTTTGTCACCGATGCTGATTCAGTACAACGAAGCGATTGCCTGTCGGTTCGATCCGGACTACCGCGGCAGCCAGCACGATACCGCGGTCAATATCGAGGAAGCCTGCAAGGATCTTAAAGGTCACGTGATTCTTTGCGGATTCGGACGTACAGCGCAAAACCTGGCGCAGTTTCTGCGCCGCGTGAGCATTCCCTTCGTCGCGCTCGAGATTGACACTGACATCGTTACCGAGGCGCGAGAAGCCGGTGAATCGGTGTTTCTCGGCGACAGCAGCAAGCCCGAAATTCTGCGCCTGGCCGGATTTGAGCGCGCCCGGGTGCTGGTCATTTCATTTACCGAGCTCAAGGCCAGCGAACACATTGCCACGACCGCCCGCGATTTAAGTCCAGATATTCCGATGATCATTCGTACGCGCGACGATCGCCATCTCGAGCGGTTGCTCGAATGCGGCGCAGACGAAGTCATACCCGATACGGTAGAGTCGAGCATGATGCTCGCCAGGCACACGCTGAACGCGCTGGGCCAGGATCAGCAGACAATCGATGAAATGCTCGACGAAGCGCGCGCAGGTCATTACGCCCGGGTGCGAGCCTTCTTTCACAGCGTTGACGACGTCGATCTCGACACACCCGACCATCATCATATGCACAGTATTGAAATACTCGGCACGTATCATGCGGTCGGCCACAGCATCGAATCCTTGAAATGTCTGGATAAAATCCAGATTATTGCGCTTCGACGCAATGGTGTCAGGAGTAATGACCCCCTGCCCGGGGTATGCTTTTTACCCGGCGATGTCTTTATCATCGAAGGCCATCCGGACGACATCCAGGCCGCCGAAATCGAAATCATGTCAGGACTCTAGCAATGAAGATTTTCACACGACGTGAAGCCGCTACCGAGAATCAACAAAAGGAACTCAAATGGCAATTGCGGGTATCAACGCGGGCACGTTATGCCAAACTCCAGATCAAACCATTTGGTGGACTCGAAGTGGTTATCCCACCGCGATTCCCGCGTCACCAGGTTGCCGCTCTGGTCGCCAGGCACGCCCCCTGGATTCATCAACAACTCGCCAACCAGGCAAAGTTACGCGAGTCCGTTCGCTTGCCGCACCGGCTGTTGCTGGCTTTCGACAACAGTTCGACTACGGTGGTTTACGCGACCGACCCGCGGCAGTACGAGTTCGAATTATTCGATGAGACAGGCGCAGAGCAGGTCGTGATCCACGCCGAGAGTCAAGCTGCGCGCATCCGCGAATTGCGTCAGTGGATACGGCGCAAGGCCCGGGCCTCGCTACCTGGAATGCTCAGGCAGGTATCCTCCAACACGGGCCTCGAGTTCAACAAACTGAGCATACGCAGCCAGAAGACACGGTGGGGCAGTTGCTCGGCACGCGGCAATATAAACCTCAATGACCAGCTACTGTTTTTACCCAGAAGCAGCGTCGAGTACCTGATGATTCACGAGCTCTGCCATACGCGCCACCTCAATCATTCAAAAGCCTACTGGTCGCTGGTGGAGCAGCATTGTACAGATTATCGTGCCCACGAGGATTTACTCAGCGCCTCTCGCGATCGGGTTCCGGACTGGTTTCTGCTTGACCTCTATCGATGAAGCAACGAGTCTTCGGCAGAGGCTATTTATCCGGCGATTAAGGAATCTCTGCAAAATGCAGAGATCCTGCGGCACAGGAATGTGCCGCCATTTTTCGATCACGCAAGTGATTGAAAAATGAAGAAAAACCTAAAATCGCATTTTACGTTTTTCGTGCTCTGCTAAGTCAGGATGACTTATGCAGAGCTTCC